>DAOQWY010000005.1 GCA_035342335.1 Bacteroidales bacterium | reverse complement strand
CATACGGAACGGATAACAGCTCGGAAATGCCCATCAGCTCAAAATTTGTTCCCCCCGACGGATCCATTTCAATGCGCAGAAAGTGACATTCCCCTCCCCAGTCAATGGCAGCCATGCTGCCGGAAATGCTCTTGCCCCTGCCGACCTCAATATTGACAAGTCCCAACTCACTGGTAGTAACCGAATGCACCTCCTGGTAGATTTCCGGTCCATTCGTAGCAGATTGCAAGATACTGATCTGCAGGCTGATGTCCTGGCTGGCCAGTACCTGTCCTGTTTTATCCCTTACCACGGCCTGATACTTGAAGGATGGCGGTGCCTGGGACCATGCTGAATGACTCATTTGAAAGACCATTACACCGATAAGGATGATGATCAAGGATACATTTATCTTCATGATGATGAGATTTAGTTGAGTGATGATAGAATTGCCCTGTAAGTTACGACAATATTACCTAAAAGTCAATATCATGTCTGAAAACGATGTCGATGTAACGATGTAGCGATGTAACCATGTAGCGATGTAGCGATGTAGCGATATTCGAAGGATTCATTCTTTATCCCGATGTGAAAGTGTTGAAGGAAATGAAGCAGGTCCCTGCTTGCGCAGGGATGACGGGTCGCAGAGCGATGGGGGAAAAGGTCCCTCACTTCGTTCGGGATGACGGGCGCGCAAGGAGTATTAAAGGAAGCGGCGCGGCACACATCTGAAAATTCACAATGGTGTGCCGCGCCGCTTCCTACTCTGATTTATCGCGAGCCGTCATCCCGAGTGAAACGAGGGATCTGTCAAATGTCAACGATCGCCGTCATCCAAAAGCACAACGAGGGATCTCTTTACCCTCTGGGTACCGTCATTTAACGCTCTGGTTCCGCCTGCGGCGGAATTCAATTAATTCATTCGCCCTTCGCGCTCTGCGCTCACGGCGCAAGCGTATCCTTGAGGCAACGGACAGAAAATCCATACTCCTTACTGTAGTTGTACCGATTTACGTTTGCTGAACTGTATTTCAGGTTTCGAAACCATGCGTAACTGGTAAGCATCTGCGATGATGACCAGAAGTACCCTAAGGCGCCAACATAGAGGAAGTACCCAAAGGTGCCATGGCGGTACCCCCCTGGCAGAGCTGTGAAACCAGATTCATTGGTAGCTCCCTCATTAGGTGAATTCCAGTGGCTGATTCCGGCTTCCTTCAGGTTGCCACCGGAATCTAAACCACGCCATCCTTCTGCATCCCATACAGGATCGCCAACAGGATACTGGCTATCTACTGTACCTTCCAGAATTTTCCATTCATTATCAGTTGGAATATGCCAGCCAATCGGACAGATACCCTGTGCTCCTTCAGTTGTCACATATTGCATGGCCTCACGCCATTCATACATGCCGCCATAAATATCACAATAGGCAGTAATGTCATTGAAACAATACTTTTCAATAATCCCGTTGTTAGTTTGCAATTGCCCACCTGTAGTACTGTTAATCTTCGTTCCTATATTCAGATTTTCAGCCATCCAGCACTGTGTTCCAATCTGTACGGTATTATAGGTCTGTCCTTCATAGAGCACTGGTGCGACACATGGACAGGGAATACCTGGCACCTGCATGATGATGTTCACCAGGGCGATGATGTCCAGCACGTTGATGAAACTGTCGGCATTGATGTCCGCTGCCTCCTCGTTAAACGGATCGGGACTGGCTCCCATGATGTGGTTAACCATAGTGATAATGTCCAGTACGTTGACAAATCCATCCTCATTCACATCGCCGCACAGCATATCGTCCTCCGGCACACTTGGAAAAGATGCCTGTACATTGTTTGTGAAGGCAAATAACATTACCGAAATCAGGATAATCAACGTGTATAACCGTTTCATGGCAGAAAGAATTAAGGTTATTTAGCCCTTAAATATACATATTTTAAGCAGGTTAAACAAATGAGTGATGATATCCGGACTTATTTTATGAACGGAGCTGATTTCTGAATACAAACCAGGAGTTTTTCAACCAGCGGGATGGATGGGTTATGAGAAAAAGGTCCCTCACTTCGTTTGGGATCCGTCATCCGTATGTCAGTGATATACAGATTTTTCAAAGGTGATAATCACCTGCCGCTTCGGGCTGGTAGATGATCTCATCGATTCGGATCCGGGTGAGCCCCGCTGGTACGATCCATTCAATCTCATCCCCCACCTGGTATCCAATCAGCGCAGTGGCAATGGGGGAAAAGATGGATATTTTGTTTTCCTTGACGTTCGCCAGTCTCGGATATACGATCTGGAACTGAACCTGCTTGTTATTGGTCAAAAAGTTCAGCCTGACGATCGAATTCATCGTCACCACATTGGAGGGTATGGCTTCAGGTTCCAGGATCTTTGCCGAGTCGAGCTCCTTCATCAGGCTCTCTGCTTCAATATTGGTGATGGACTTGAATTGTTTTGCGTCGGCAATGCATTTCCTGATCCGCGCATAATCCAGTTTATTTATGATGAGCTTATTCATGTTCAATAGGTTATTATTCATCATTCCGTGGCAAAGATACCCAATAATTCAGTATTGCAAACGATTGAGCCAGGATAGGGTATGCGCTGTTCGAATGGATGATTTTTAATTTATTTACCCTCTCCGAATTGATGGACTACCCTAACCGTCTCCGATCTTCCGCTATTGACTACCCTAACCAGGTACATCCCGGAAGGATAAGCCGCCAGGTCCAGGACGGTTTTACCGGTGCCGATCCCTTCTTTTAGGAAAACCCCCCTGCCATGGAAATCATAGAGGATGATCCTGTTCAGCTCACCTGCATCTGCTGAACTGATTTCGACAATCAATTGCCCGAAAACAGAATTGGGGTAGATGTGTACATATTCATGTTCCGCTGTCCGGCCATCAAGTCCTGTCATCTTATCCGTTTGGAAATCAAAATGATTCAACTGGTCATTCCCTGCAGTAAATATAGTAGCAGGCTTGAGCGGTTCGCTGCAACCTTCATCATCGATAAAGGCATGGAGATAACTTCCCGGTTGGGCATGAAAACCGGTTCTTAGCTTGATGTTATTACCGGCAACCAGGGCGAGTTCACCACCATTCTCAACAATCACGGAGGTTGCATTTCCCGCAACGAAAATGGAGTGGATGGCATCATAACAAAAAGCTTCATTATCAGCGATCGTAATATTTTCCAGAACCAGGTCGTAGTCTTCGCCTTCCAGGAATTCAAGAGCTGACAACCCGAAGCTGTGCCACAACCCATCCCAGTTCGTACAACCGCTGCAGCCGGTCTGATACGTAGCTTCTGCTTCATATTCCTGTGAATCACTCTGTCGGAACACTTTCCACGTGATGGGTTCTCCTTCTGTAAAACCCTGTTTTCCAGCCATATAAGCGTCCTCACCCCAGGCACTTACAGGTATGTTTGAAGTGCCGTTCCAGACAGAAGCACCGCCACATTTTAATGTTTCATTATCAGAAAAAAATACACCAACATAATCTCCTGGACTCAATGGTTCACCGTCAACATTCGGATCTGCACCCAGGGGAATGGCAATGATGTGGAAAGTTGACGTTGTTGTGTATTCCCAGCCAGGGGGAAGTTGTGCATCGTTCAGTAAGGGTATGCCCAGAAATAATCCGGTAAGAATAATCCCAATTCCTGAATATTTTGTTACCATGGTTTATCTTTTTAAATGCCTTATTTCGTTATGATGATCCTGCAGTAACCTGACCTTTCAAAATGTTGAATCCAAATGACATAGGTTCCCGGAGGCAAGGGTCCCAGCTGGACTGAACTGTGGGTGCCTGGTTGTCCGCAGTTCAGCTTCTGCTGTCTCACCAGCTGCCCGTGCATGTCATAAACGGAAAGGTCTGCATCCTGAACCGGGGAACGGAATGAAATCAGAAGTTCACCTTTCGAAGGATTGGGAAAGACATTGAAATAGTTCCCGGCGCTGAAGTTCTCCACTTCCAGCGGCTCAAGGGCGATCCGAATAACAAGGGACAATCCGTTTGTCTGAAAAGTACCTTTGTTGGACAGATCCGTTGAAAAATCCACGATCATCCTGAATTCCTGGTTCGTAGTAGGCCTGAATAACCTGAACGTCATAGGTTCATCTTCAGTCAGGCCCTCGGTGATCTGGTGTGTGGTGAAATCATCTCCAAAGGCAGTCAATCCAACGGGTGTCTGTTTATCAACCACTTCCAGCACTCCTGAACACAAACCGGCTGAATTAAAGACACCGATCACGTCGCCGCTCTCCAGGCTGATCAATGCATCCGTTCCAAAAGCAATGCTGTGTGAATGAGGGGTTGGGTACGCGTCGTTCCAGGGCTGGTTGATCGGGATTATGTCATCGCCCTGGTCAGGACCTTTTGCACCATCTCCGGGATAGGTGACACAACAATCATCGGTGACCAGAATCTGGTAGGCTTTCCCGGTATTTAGCGTTGTCAGGGTATTAATTGACATTGCAGGCCAGTACATCCCCACGCCGGCAATCTCCTTGACGATGATGAGTGTATCTCCCAAAGAATCAAGCAGATCGGTAGTCGTAACGGCAGCAGGGGAAAGCACCGGAATCACATTCCACCCGCCGGTCAGCGAGACCTGAAGGTCTGCGACCGGAAATCCACGAAACGGCAGGATCACCTGGCTGCTCATCTTGATGATATAGCCAGCATATGGATTCCAGGTAATGATGGTATTGATGTCCATCGAAGGCCAGTACACTTTTTCCCTGTCGAGCATGATGATAAGATGGGTATTTGCAGGCTCCAGGAGGACTTCGATGGTATCGTTCCCGGGGTCCAGGTAACTTGAGATGCCACTCCACCCGACCGGCATCGTGATGAGTTGTTCCGTAACGGGAACCAGGATCTCATCCCCGCCGCTGCCCAGTGTGCCACCCTGGTACCCCCCCGAATAAAAGAACTGGGCATCTGTCCTTGAAGGAGTAAAAACATAAAGGAGGATCATCAGGATCAGCTGTACGATGGATTGTGTTTTCATGGGAAGCAGGTGTTTCACATTGGTAATTATTTCGGAAGGTAATGATTCGGTTTGAAGTAGTATTTGCTTTGCAGGTAGGATGTCCAGATATAATCAGGATTGGCCCAGGGCGGGATCGGATCCCACATGATCTCATCATCCGGAAACAAGGGAGCCCGCATGGACCGCCAGGGTTGTTTTTCATCACCTGGCGCTTTGCCCTTCGATCCTGGTGTTCTGGAGGGAGGTTCAGCGGGCTTGGGCGGTTCCTCTGGCACTACGGTTTTTTGTCCCGGAGGGACTGGGCCAGGTGTGGTATTGGTAAGTAACCTGATTGGATCATCCTTGTATTCATTCTTCGGAGCACCCTTCTTTTTTTCATAACTGAGGAGGGTAATTGGTCTGATTTCAGGCTTGCCCTCCTTTATGATTTCTCCCAGATCCTCATCCCAGGAATCCCACCAAAATTCAACGAACTCAACACTTGCTCTTGCTCCTTGAGCTGCTTTCTTAAGCAAATCTATTGCATCCTCATATTCACCTGAACTAATGCCGCCTATGACTTCACCAGCGATGCCTGACACCACACCCAGGACGTTGCCTACTCCCGGAATCAGACCTCCGATCGTACCCATCCCATTGATAAAAGAGCCTGCATCCCCTGCCTGTCTTGCACGTTCCGCAGCTTTTTCAGCTTCTTCGATTTTTCCATGGTCAACGTTAACCTTCAGCCAAATCGCCAGGTAAAGTCTAAAATACGATTTCCAATGTTCCTGCACGATCCAGTGATCTCTCATTTGATAAGCTTCCTTGGTATCTTGATTTATATACAGCTCGGGTGGCCCGTACCAATCTTCCATCGGACCAAACAGTTCCTGAACCATATAAAAAGAAAATTCAATATCAGGAGGATGTGGGATGGCAATCTTACGATATTGTCTGGGTATAAGAGGTTTATTGGGATCAAAATCAAGACCCCACTCTAATTTTAATATTTTAAGCCCTGAGGGGTCGACCAGATTCACCGGATTGTTCAAAACATAGGTATACAGATTGGTTCCATTGACCATACCGGCCGGATCCTTGCTCAGGTACCTGCCAAGTTCAGCATCATAAAACCTGTTCCGGTAAAAATAAAGATTGGTCGCAGGTTCAAATTCTCTTGCGGTGAACTTATAGGGTTGCTCGAAGGTGTAAGCTTCCAGGAAAATATCTCCAAACGGATGATAATCATAGCTGCAAGCAACATTGCCTGCCTGGTCAGTCAGCGCGACGACGCTTCCCAGTCCGTCCTCAGTATAAAAGTAGGTCTCATCTTCCCTTGTAATGCTAAGCGGTTCATCAATGTCAGGACCCTGCAGGTAGGTTGCCAGGGCTTCTCCTGCCTGATCATACTCTGCAAGGGCATTATGCAGATCAGGATGCTGATAGTCGCTCCACCAGCTGTCGTAATCGTAAAAATAGAAGGTTGTGTTGGGATCTGAGCTGCTGCAACGCTCTCCTGTGGGAGTGTAGGTGTTGAGCTGTTCAAACGAGGGTCCCAGTACCTGTGTAAGCCTGTCCTTTTCATCATAGAAAAACTGAGTGACGCCATCGGGCCCCATCCTGATCAACTGATTTCCATTGTTATCATATTCATAAAAATGGATTCCATCAGAGGTCAGACGGTTATCCTCATCATAGTCGTAATAGGTCAACAATCCGTTGATCATTTCTGAAGTGCGGTTGCCAGCGGCATCGTAGGCGTATTCCGTAAGTCCCTCCGGTGTATTGACACTGATGAGCTGGTAAGCATCGTCGTAGGAGTAAGCATGGAATACAGGTCCGGCCAGGTCTTCCGTCCTGTTCCCGACATTGTCATAGAAGTAGGAATGGCTGGCAATGGTTTCCCTTGCGCTGATGGTAAGCTGGTTGGTCAGCCGGCCGGCATCATCGTAGGCATAAGTAGTCTGTATCCCGTTGGGCATCACCATGCTCAACCTGTTGCCGGCCGCATCATACCCGAAAGATAACGTACCCTTTGACGGATCGTTGATACTGACCACCCTGTTGGCATCATCGTAGCTGTAGGTGACCGTCCCTTTTTCCAGACCGGTATAACTGATCCTTCTGCCTGCTGGATCATAGGTATAATATACCGTTTTTGTGAACAGGCCGTGAAAATTGTGCGCAACCGAGGTCAGCCGGTTCAGGGCATCATAGGTCCTGTTGATGATACAGCCACATCCCCCTGTGTTCTGACTCAGGATCAGATTTCCCACGCCATCCCATCCGTAAGCGTCTGTCTCGCCGTCTGGATAGGTTTCCAGGATCCGGCGGTTTCGCTGGTCATAAGTATAGCTGATGGTACTTCCGTTTGCATCGGTGCGGGAGCTGATCTTTCCGACAGGATCATAGGCGTAGCTGGTGATGAAGTTCATCGGGCTTTTCTCGGAAGTGAGCCGGTTCGCGGCGTCATAGGTGTAGGTGGTGGTATTCATTTTACCGTCGGTAACGGTAAGGCGGTTTCCACCTGCATCATACGTATAAACAGTCATGCGGCCCAGGGGATCGGTGATCAGGACCGGGAGGTTCACGGCATCAAAAACATACGTGGTCATCTTGCCGTTGGCATCGGTCACTGAGGTGAGATTGCCATTGGGATCATAACCATACGCAGTAGTTCCTCCCATTGGCCCGGTAACGGAAACCAGCTGGTTCAGACCGTCAAAACCGTAGGTGGTTGTCTTGCCGTTGGCATTGGTGAAAGATGCCCTGTTCCCTGACGGGTCGTACGTATAATAAGAGCTGTTTCCAAGGGCATCGGTCACCGAAAGGATCCGGCCGAAGGGGTCCCAGCTAAAGGAAAGGGTATTTCCGTTGGGATCTGTTTCGGAAAGCTTATGCCCGGCAGGGGTATATGAATATTGCGTCAAACCTCCAAGGGCATCGGTCTTCATGGTCGTCCTGTTTAACAAATCATAGGTGTATGAGGTGAGATATCCGTTGGCATTGGTTTCCGAAAGTTTATTTCCATTGAAATCATAGGCGTGGAATCTGATGTTTCCGATCGCATCCGTTTCGCTGAGAAGCCTGTTCAATGCATCATAGGTAAAAACGGTCGCATGGCCGTTTGCATCGGTGATGCTTGTTCTGTTGCCTGCCTGATCATATGCATAGGATTTAACATTCCCCAGCGGATCAGTCACGGCAACCAGGTGGCAGCAATTATACAGGTATTGTGTGGTATGATTGTTCTTGTCCTTAAAGCTTGTTACTTTCCCAGTTCCGTTATAGGCATAGGTTTCAGTATAACCAGCGGGATCGGTCACCGAGGTGATCCTTCCCAGCGGATCACGGGCATATTGTGTCGCCGATCCATTCCGGTCCGAATAGGCAATCAGGTTGCCGGCCGGATCGTAGGCAAAAGTTTCGGTATTTCCCTGGGGATCCGTCGTAGCGATATGTTGCCCTCTTACATCGTAAAGAAAAGCAGTGCTGTATCCTCTTTCGTCTGTGAAACCAGTCAGCTTTCCGGCCGGATTGTAAGCATAGTTCCTTGTATACCCCATTGGATCCACGACAGATGTCACCTTATTCATGAAATCATATCCATAGGTCCAGGTATTGCCCGCCTTGTCCGTGGTATTGACCGGGTTTCCCGCGGCATCGTACGAAATGGTCTCCGTGTTACCGTAAGGATCCGTAAGCCCGGCCTGTCGTCCGAGACAATCATAGGTAAACTGCGTTGTGCCTCCATTTTTTTCCGTGTGGCCGGTTTGATTTCCCATCAGGTCATAGGTAAATGACTCGGTTCCTCCCAGCGGATCCTGGGTGGTGGTCAATCGGTTATGGCAATCATAGGCATAGGTAAACAGGCTACCCTTCCGGTCTGTGTATGAGATTCTGTTGCCAACCTGATCAAAGGTGAACGATTCCTGAATTCCTAACGGGTCAATGGTGGTGATGAGCCTATTCAGACAATCATAGACATAGGATGTTGTATTACCATCACGGTCGGTTTCCGTGAGCTTATTTCCAGCCGGGTCATAGGAAAAACTATCGGTTAAGCCAAGAGGATCCGTGATCCCGGTATTCCTCCCCATGCAATCAAAAACAAAGGTCGTGGTGTGGCCATTCTTATCCGTTACAGCAGTTCTGTTTCCTGCCGGATCGTATGCATAGATCATCTGGTAACCCTTAGGATCCGTCGTTCTGAAAAGGTTTCCCCTGCAATCGTGCTCTAAAATGGTCGTCTGACCGGTTTTGTCTGTTTCACTGATCAGCAGTCCCGCAGGATCATACGTATACGTTTCTGAATATCCGTTGGCATCGGTTGTGCCCGTTAACTGCCCCCGGCAGTCATAGGAACGGGTAATCGTATGTCCGTTTTGATCCGTATGGCTAATCCACTGGCCAATGGCGTTATAGGCATAGGTTTCCGTACTGCCTGAACAATCTGTTTTGCTCACCATCCAATCCCTGACATTATAGGAATAATAAGTCGTCTGGCCATAGGCATCTGTAACGGAGATCAAGTTACCCGCCTCGTCCCAGTTGGTGGTGGTTGTACCGCCTGATGCATCTAAAGTTGTGAGGATCCTGTTGGCAGCATCATAGGTGTATGATGTGGCGCAGCCTTTTGGGTCCGTTACACTCAGCAGACTGGAATTTTCATTATAGGTATAATTCGTCGAGTTGCCCATCGCATCCGTTCGGGCTGTCATTCGGTTGAGGATATCGAAGGTAAAGGTGGTTGTGTATCCATTTTTGTCAGTCGTACTCAGTTCGTTTCCGACACCATCATACGTCCGTAACTCAGTGAAGGCAAGGGCATCCGTGGTGCTGATCTGATACCCGTGTTCATTGTAACCAAACAGGGTCGTACAGCCATTGTTATCCGTAAAACCGGTCATGTTTCCAAACGCATCGTATGCATAGCTTTGCGTATGGCCAAGGCAATCTGTCCGGCCGGTCTGATTCCCTGAAGCATCGTATGAAAAAGTAGTAGAATTTCCATTCCTGTCGGTTATGCTGGTTACCTGATTGAAATTGTCCTCATAGGTCATTTGCTCTGTGAATCCCAGGCAGTCAGACACACTCAGTATATTGCCCCGGTCATCATAGGTAAGGAGGAGCGTTGCTCCGGTTTCACTGGTATAGGTTATGATGTTGTTCTGATCGTCCCATACGAATTGAATGGTGTTTCCGTCGGGTTGCCGGATGCTGACTACGCGCTTTAAATCATCAAATGTATAGATAAAACTTCTGTCCTCTGCCGAAACAGCTTGAGAAACAGTCGTTTTACTTTCGATGGGATCATAACTGAATGCCTTGATCATATTCACTGCCGGACAGGCGACACTTGCAACGGCCCCCTCCGTGTTGTACGTGATTTCAACATCGCTCCCCCTGGGATCCGTAATGGTGGTCATGTTGCCCGACGTGCCATATGAATAGGTATAGCTGTAGTCCAGAGGACCTGTTACGCCTGTCAGGAACCAGTACCCTGCTGACTGATCGTAGGCATAGCTGAAAATCCTGTCAGGAGTTGTATTGGGGTCCGTAATGGTGGTTAAATGGTTGTCCGTCCAGCCCAGAACCAGTTGTCTGCCCGACGGATCGGTGATCGTGGTCAGGTGCCCGCTCACATACGATAATGTCATCGTATTCCCGTTCGGATCCACGATCCTTGTGAGCTGTTTGTGCCCCGGATCCTCAAAATAATATTCGTATCCTGATTTTGTTCGCAGCAGGTACTTGTCAGGCTCATATTCGGAGAAGCTATCGTGTACACCGGCAGGTGGCTCATAGGCAGTGCCATCCCATACATACTCGTCAGTCTGACCATCCATCCTTTCAAGAATGATCGTATCCACTGAAAGGTCATTTTTGATATAGTACCTCAGGCTGTAGGTATGCGACCAGCCATGACCGTAACCCCAGTCTCGCTGTGTCCTTCCGCTGTTGTAGTAAAAAGTAATGTCCATCGACAAACCTTGGCCGGGAATGACCAGGTCGGACCGTTCGTGAAGAAGGTTACCGGTATAGGTATTCACAAAGATCCCCGGCCAGGGACCTGGTTCATTGGGTACTGTTTCCCTTAATGCAAACACATTTGGGATGGCTATGAAAGTGGCATAGCTAAAAAAAAATGCAATCAGTACCGCCTTGAATAAACAGGGAGTAGATTTTCGAATCATGGGAGGGATTTTAAGTGGTGAAATGATTCAAATTGATGCCCAAATATAATCAATGCTTCTCTGAAAACCAAATTTTTGCAGTAAAAAAAAACAGGTCTACTGCGACAAATTGATCTTTTCCCATTTTTTGCAGTAGCAATGCATCCATCTGCCCCAGTTTGATGCCGTTTTCCTTTACCTCACCGGCTGTCGGCACACCCGGAAAATTCCTGTGCTGCTGAATGTACCCCTCCAATTCCAAACATTGCCTGTGTTCAAAAAGACCCCCTTGCCCGAATTCAAATACTTGATAGGCAACACTACTGACCTGAGTTTCCGTAGTGGAATGAAAACCACTCCATCTTCGTCATCAACGATGAGCCTCCCCACATACCATCCTGGTTCCAGTCGATCAGGAAATACGTTGAATCAGGTTCTGGCCAACGATCGTAAAGGGCGCCGGAATGATCAGGCCGGCATCGCCATCCCCCTGCCCTTCGTAGGCATTATAGGGTGCAAATCCCGGACAAAGCCTGGCATTTCCGTCTGTTTCCATATCAGGCGAAGACCCGAACAAGCCCCCGGGTTTATTGTGCTCTATCCAATCGGCTGATAATACGGTTTTACAGGTAGTGAACTGACCCAGTGTTCCCGTGGCAGGGTAAGCCAGAGAGCCTTCGGGGGCATTTCCAAATTCAGGCGCTTGTGCATACATCGGTTCAATGTTTTAAAAGAAACCACAGACACCGGAAATGAACAGAAATATCAGCTTCTTCATAGCCAGGGAATTGAGAGTTGATGACAGCTTGATCTTTAGCAAATAATTTATAATCAATTCAATAATCAAAACTAAAGTTTCATAAGGGAAAAACTGAAGGATTCGTATTGGATAATGGAGTTCCGCCTCAGCAAGCTCAAATAAGGTTGAACCCGGTCAGCAATGAAAATTGAAAGATGCATTCCATAAGGTAAAAATCCATTCCGCTTCACCTGAATAACCAATGAGTAAGAATCGTCCAGAGTGACATAAATATAGTGATTATAAAAAGTAAAAGCAAGTATTATTTTTGGGAAAGGATCGCAAAAAAAACACTTGACAGGCCCATAATCATTTTCTACCTTTCAGGCAGGAATTATTTGCATTGAATAATTTTTAAGCTACTTAAAATGAACAGATTAACCATCACCCTGATCCTGTGTTTGATCAGCAGTCTCATCTTCGCCCAGGTCCCCCACTCCTTCAGCTACCAGGCCGTGGTCCGAAACAGCAATGGGGAACCACTGGCCTACCAGCTCACCAGCTTCCGGATCAGCCTGCTGCAGGGCAGCGACGTTGGTCCAACCAGCTACCAGGAAACCCACCTGGCAGCCACCAACTTCTTCGGAATGGTGAACCTGAAGATCGGGAGAGGCGACGTGATCATCGGTGCATTTGACACGCTTTCCTGGGGTTCAAACAGCTACTTCATCAAAGTGGAAGCAGACATTTCAGGCAAGAATAACTTTACGGTAATGGGAACCACCCAGCTACTTTCGGTTCCCTATGCCCTGTATGCTGAAAAAGCGGGAGGTGGGAAGCGGGAGGCGGATCTTGATTGGGAGGTGATTGGCAATGACGTGGTAACGGGTCATGGTGGGAGTTACCCCGCCGGGAATGTCGGCATCGGGAATAATGCTCCCGGATCGTTGCTGTATGTGGCAAAGAACACCGGGGAACCCGCCATCACCATCCGGAACATGGGAGGTGGCGGGGGAGCCACCTATTCGATGGTGGACGACTTCAGCGGTGCCAGCTGGAAATTCAAGGCCACCACCTTCGGGGGATTTAAGATCCGGGACCAGGCAAACGCCCTGGATGTGTTCACCATTGAACCTAACAGCGCCGCAAATTCACTGTATATTAAAACAGGAGGCAATATCGGAATCGGGACCACCCTGCCCGCGTTTAAGCTGGATGTGTCCGGAAACGTCAATGCATCCGGCTATTATAAAGGAGGTATCCCATTCCTGCCGTCGGGACTTCAGGACCTGGATGGCGATACCAGGATCAATGCCGAAGAAAATCCAGATGAGGACATCATCCGGTTTTACACCGGGGGACAGGAACAGATGAGAATGATGGATAAACGGATGGAGATCATCAATCCTGACAGAAATATTTTTATTGGTGAACACAGTGGTGAAAACAATGCCGGAGGCATTCACAATGTATACCTGGGCCGGCTTGCGGGTCAAAACAATACAACGGGATCCTATAATGTCATTTTGGGTGATTCCGCCGGCAGGGATAACTCGGAGGGATATAACAACGTCTTTGTGGGTGCCTGGAGCGGAACGTTGAACACCACCGGCATCTGCAATGCTTTCTTTGGTGCGGATGCAGGTGAACGGAACCAGACAGGCACGCGAAACGCCTACCTTGGCTACGGTGCAGGTTATAAATCCACAGGATCAAGGAATACGTTTGTGGGGAGCCATGCCGGGGTGTACAACACAGCTGGTGACAACAATACGTTTGTCGGACAGGCTGCAGGTTATAATAATTCAGGCAACCTGAATGTATTTATCGGGAAATCGGCGGGCGCCAATGAAGGCGGATCAAATAAGCTCTACATAGCCAATTCGGATACATCCGGGCCACTGATCTATGGTGAATTCGACAATAGAAAACTGCATTTTCATGCCAATACATTTCTTATCGGAAAGTCCAATCAGATACTAAGTTACTCCGGCAATGTGGTACTGGGTCCAGGGGCTGGTTTTACCAACGGGCAGACAGGCTCGAGTTCGCAAAATGTTTATATCGGTCAGAATGCAGGTTATGACGATATAGAGAGTGATAATAATGTATTTATCGGAGCCCATAGCGGTAATAAAAATACCAGAAGCCAGGGGAATGTCTTCATTGGAGCTGAGGCTGGCTGGCGCAATACAACAGGAGGAGCCAATACCCTCCTTGGGATGAATGCAGGGCGTCTGAACCAAACGGGTCAGGGAAATGTATTTATCGGGTACTGGGCAGGAAGAAATGAATTTAGATCCAATAAATTGTACATCGCTAATTCAGAAACTGCAGAACCCCTGATATATGGCGATTTTGCAGAAAAACGGGTGAAAATGTGGGCCGACAACCTGGAAGTGGAAGGCAAGACCAGCAGCAGGGATGGATACAATGTGGATGGAGACGACGGCATCTATGATACAGTTTTCATGATCACCAGCTTCGATTTTGCAAGCCAGAAGATCAAATTCCGTAAACAGGTGATCAAGGGAGGCATCATCATCGAACTGACAGGTGAATCGGCTTGGGCAGACAGCATCAACAAGCAGTACCTGTTCTGCGACGACGGACTGACGGATGAACGGGATGGCCGGAGTTATCAAACCGTGCTGATCGGTGATCAGTGCTGGATGGCGGAAAATCTCGACGTGGGAACCAGGATCGATGGAACAATTGAGCAATCGGACAATGGAACCATTGAAAAGTATTGCTATTATGACAACGAAACGAATTGTTCTACATATGGAGGACTTTACTCCTGGAACGAACTGATGCAGTATAAGACCACACCCGGTACACAGGGGATCTGCCCCAAGGGCTGGCACGTTCCGACCGACGAAGAATACAAGATCCTGGAAGGCACGGTCGATAGTTTGTACAAGGTCGGGAATGCGCAATGGGATCTGTTCGGCTGGAGGGGATATAATGCAGGTAAAAACCTGAAGTCAGCGGTCGGATGGGGTAGTGGAAACGGAACGGATTCAGCCGGATTTCATGCCGTGCCGGGAGGAATGCTGCTGTTTGGTAATGACTTCATCGAAGATAGCACCTCTGCTTTTTTCTGGACCTCTTTTTCCGACAATTCGCGGGCATATTTCAGGCAACTCTACCGTGACTACAATACGATTGCAAGAGATTCATCCAATGCTTTCGTGAACGGCTACTCTCTTCGTTGCCTTAAAGGAGCCGGCATTGACCTTCCAACAGTGGTCACAGCAATGATCACCAACATCACCGACACGACTGCAACCGGAGGTGGCAACATTACATCGGATGGAGGCGCTCCCATTACATCACGAGGCGTGGTATGGAGCACGCAGGAGAATCCAACCCTATCTGAAAGTTCAACCACAGACGGGATGGGTAAGGGAACATTTACAAGCATTTTGACCGGGCTGATCAACGACACCAGCTACTATGTAAGAGCCTCTGCAACCAACAGTGCAGGAACAGCTTACGGGGAACAGGTTGGCTTCACCACAAGAGGGAGTCCGTGTCCCGGAATCCCATACGTGGAATGGCAAGGTACAACCTACTCGGCGATACTGGTCGGCAACCAGTGCTGGCTGAGGGAAAACCTGGATGTCGGTTCCATGATCCATGTCGGCCTGAAACAGCAAGATAACAGCATTCTTGAGAAATACTGCTATGGGAACGATCCGGAAAACTGTATAAAATATGGCGGTCTGTACCAGTGGCCCGAGGCCATGCAATATGTCACCCAACAGGGTACACAGGGTATTTGTCCTCCCGGCTGGCATATCCCCCGGGATGATGAAATGAACGTTCTGGCAGGCTTCGCCGACAGTCAATTCGATGCCGATGATGCACTTTGGTACAATGCGGGCTTTCAGGGTTTCGATGCAGGAAAAAACCTCAGGTCCATTTTCTCCTGGACGACCAATGGAACTGATCTGTACGGATTCTCTCAACTGGGTTCCGGTTTTGCATGGGTAGGTACCAACTTCGGTTATTTAAACGCTTATGGCATTATGTGGACCTCCTCGGAAATTGAGGGTGCAAATACCGCTTGGGACAGGGAGATCTATCACAGTCAGGATGGCATCGAACGCTGGCCGGCAGATAAAGGAAGTTTCGGGCTGTCCATCAGATGCCTCAGTGATGAAACTGCCCTGCCTGCGATTACCACGACACCCGTATCCAACATCACGGAAATTTCTGCCACCAGTGGCGGGAATATCACCGATGACGGCGGGAGTGTCGTTACGACTCACGGCGTGGTGTGGAGCACATCCGAATACCCCACCCTGAATGATAATTTCACTACCGACGGAGCGGGAACCGGTGAGTTCATCAGCACTATGACCGGATTCACTTCCAGCACGCAGTACTATGTCAGGGCGTATGCGACCAATGCAACAGGGACTGGATACGGCAACCAGATTCGTTTCACCAGCGGCGGTCAGCCCTGTCCGGGTACACCAACGGTCCTTTATGATGGACAGACCTACCATACGGTCCTGATCGGCAGTCAGTGCTGGCTGGAAGAGAACCTGAATGCGGGTACCATGATCGAAGGCATTAATAATCAGACCAATAACGATATTGTTGAGAAATATTGCTATAACGACGATCCGAATAACTGCCTGGTTTATGGGGCGTTATACCAATGGAATGAAGCCATGCAATATAACACCGTCGAAGGATCGCAGGGCATTTGCCCCGAGGGATGGCACATCCCCACCGACCAGGAACTGAAGACACTGGAAGGAACCGTCGATACTCAGTATGGATTGGGTGACCCGGTCTGGGATGAGGCTGGCTGCCGGGGCAATGATGCCGGTACCCACCTCAAATCCTTCTCCGGCTGGCCGGAATGGTGTAATGGTGATAATCTCTCGGGATTTAATTATCTGCACTCGGAGGGCTATCGCCAAACGGACGGGACTTTTATAGCTGCAGAAGGCGGATCGCCTTTGTGGTCTTCGTCCCAGTACAATGGTAACAGCAGCTGGCCGCGTACATTCCCATGCTACATGGGTGGATTATGCAGGAATTATGACGATAATCGGTACGGTTGGAGCATCCGGTGCATCAAAAATTGATTTTAAAAAAATCCTGTTGTATCTTTATACCTATAAAGCACCCTGCCATGAATATCAAATCCCATTTTATCCTGACCACTGTGGCACTCCTGCCGTTATTGCTGACAGGCTTCTCAGGCAATTTAATCACAACCTCCTTTCTTAAACCAGTTTCCCGTGACATCCTCCAGGGAGACTTTACCGGAACGTATACCCTGAGCTATGAAGGAACCACCCTGACCCTTGCCATCCAGCAGGATCCCACTGGTTCGATTAAGGGGACACTGACAAGCACTACTGGAGTCCATTACCAGCTTGAGGGACAGGTGACCGAAGGCGTTGCAGTGGGAGCTTGTTATGATCAACAGGGGGGCGTCTATTTCGAGGCCTATTTCGCCGATCAGCAACTGGTCTTCACCATGATCGAACCGGATGAATATAACATGCCCAATTACAACACGGCACAGACCCTGACTTTTAACCGGTCAGGGACGGGTACGCAGATTCCGGGAATGGGAGCTCCCCGGACGGCCGAACAGAAACAGCCCTCGGGAAATGCTCCCGCCCCTGCTTCGGACATTATGAATCAGTTAGCCGGCAGCTGGACCACCACGACCACCAATACGCAAACATGGATCACGTTCCGGCCGGATGGAACCTTCTCTGATCAGTATGAATCCTCCTACTCCGGAAACTTTGATAATCAGTACGGCGGCAATGAGGGCAACTGGGGAGCATACAACCAGCAAAACGCCTCCGGAACATGGACGGTCAACGGGACCAGGGAGCAGGGCATCATCACGGTTATTTATAATAATGGCCAGCAAAGGAATGTTGAATACCGCGTCCATATGGAAAAAGGACAGACCTACTGGAACGAATACTGGTTCAACGATGTGTTCTATTACAGGGAAAGATAGTGTTGTTCTTTTATCCTTCCACCAATAATAATTTCTTCAATAATATACGAAATCTTTATATGTTTGCGTTTTTAAAAAAATTTCACCTGCTTATGAAGCCCGGATTCTTCCACCTCCTCGTTTTGTTCGGTGCATTTTCCCTGCTCAATCAAGCATCTTTTGCCCAGCCTGCATCCCCTGTAAGGCCTTTCCAGATGACCATCATGGTCAGTGACCTTGGAAGATCAATCGCCTGGTACAAGGAAATGCTCGGATTTGGATTATCCGAAAAATACAACGTCGCACAGCAAAAATCAAAAAACGCCATCCTTCAACTGGATGGCTTCTTCATTGAATTAGTGCAAAAAGAAAATACCTGTTCCCGTGATCTTGTCAACCTGCCCCCTGATGCTGAGATCTGCGGATTTTTCAAGGCCGGTTTTCGGGTAAACGATTTTGAAAATTTTCATCGGCAGATAAAACAACTTCATCCTGAACAGGTTACAGACATCATAACCAGTCAGATCAGCGGTTCGGTCTATTTCTATATGGTTGATCCGGATCAAACGATGATACAGATCTTCCCTTCCCCCAATGCAAAAGATCCCAATCCAATCAAACCTTATCTGGTCGGCATCATCGTCGACAACATGGAATCCGAAATCAACTGGTATGAACAAAACCTGGGCTATGCGTTTACGCAGAAATGGGATGTGACCGCCGAAAATCAGTACGTAAGGCTTCTGGTTTCCGGTTCTTTCGTCGTTGAACTTCGGAAAGAAAAGATCAACCAGGTGCACACTGCAGGACTTCAGCTTCCCGAAGGTAAGACCACCCTGCTTGGCATTCAGGCAATGGCGTTCAGGGTGGATAATATTCAGACCTATTCCGAGACATTGAAAGAAAACAAGACTCCCCTTCTGAGGGAGATCACCAGAATACCGGCCGGAAGGTACACGGCATTCCTGGAGATCGAGGACGCTGAAAAAAATCCCATCCGGATCATCCAGTAACTGCCATTCCAATCCCTGATTTTCATAACTTGCAGTCCTATCTGATAAAAATTTCAAGGGATGTTGCTACCCAGGCATGCAAAATGGGAAAAGATCCTTTTTGTGGCCTTCGGGCTTCTGCTCTGGATCTATGTCTGGCTTCGGGCAATCCAGGTTCCTTTGATCTACGATGAGATTGCCACTTTTTTTCACTATATCCATTCGAGTTCCTTCCTGCCCTTCCGGTCGCACCTGGATGCGAACAATCACCTCCTGAATTCGGCACTTACGTGGATTTCGTATGAAATCCTCGGGTCTTCTCCCCTGGCCCTTCGGCTGCCAAACGTTCTGTCGTTTCCCCTGTTCGTCTTTTTTGTCTGGAAATTCGCCCGGCAGATACAGTTGCCCCTGCTTCGCTGGATCTTTATCCTGGCACTGCTCTTTGCCCATAATTTTCTGGAATTCTTTGAGTTGACAAGGGGTTATGGCTTGTCGATGGCCCTGATGCTGGGAGCGTGCTGGTACCTGTATGCGCTCCGATTCGGATATTCCATGAGGAACGCCATCCTGACGCTGATCCTGGGAATCCTGGCGACTTCAGCCAACCTTAATCTCGTGTACACCTTCATTCTCCTGCAGATACTGCTGGGGATCCGGTTACTCAGGCCGGACAAGGGGCTTATAAAATTCCAACTTCCAGTGCCCAAATCTCCTCCCCCCACTCCCACTCCAGCTCCGACTCCCACCCCCACTCACACCCCTCCCCCCGCACCCACACCCACACCCACACCCACACCCACACCCATTTCTCCTCTCTCCTCTCTCCTCTCTCCTCTCTCATTTCTCCTCCTCAGCCTCCTGCCCACCGCATTCTTCATTCTTTACCTGCTCCGGCTCAAGAGCGCAGGGGCCCTTTACTTCGGTTCTTCTGAAGGACTGGCCCGCACAACATTTCTTTCGCTTTACGGATTGCTTTTTGAAAACGGACACATCGTTTTCCTGTATTATGCCGCCTTATTGTTTTTTGCATCCGCAGGCATTTATCTGTACCTTAACCTCGCCCGCAAACATAACCCTGACTGGCTGAATCCACGGTCCCTCTTTCTCTTTCTTCTGACCGGGAATATGATTGCTGCCTGGCTTGTCCACCTGATCTTCAAGATGAATTATCACGAAACCCGAACCGCACTGTACCTCTATCCCCTGTTCGTCGGAACAGGGATCTTTGCACTCGATACCTTCATTTACCAGACCAATAAGCGATGGAGTGTCCTCCTTTCGATTCCGCTGCTACTGATCCCTGTGAGCTTCGCTGTGAATGTCAATCTTTCCCACGTTTCTTTTGAGAATGAACGGATACCTGAACGCTTTTACAAAACCATCCGATCCGATCCACAGGCGATGGGATACCCGGCTACAATCGGAGGATACCGTGGCCGGGCAATGCAATGGGCTTACCTCAACTTCAGAAACGGTGGAAATGCAGGTGTGGTCCAGAGCTCAGATTATCCTGGACAGATTGCTGATTATCAGATTGTGGATATTCGGGTAAATTCGGAATGGAAAACGAACTATGACTCACTTGATTTTGATCCTCAAACTGGTTTTTATCTACTCAAAAGGAAGTCCGTACTCCATCGTAACCTAATCGCGGATGTCCCGGTACGTGCAACGGCCCAGGCATCCTATGAGGAATTTATGGACCTGGGGCATGGTGATCTTGATACGCTGATTGGGAAATCACTTTATGCCGGATACAAATTATCCGTTTCATCACCCGTCAAGCCCCTCCAGGTGTGGGTGGTCTTCACGGTACTGGCTAAAGACAGAAAGGTGTTGCGTTATGAACATATTCCCCTGAATTGGTTACGGACGGAATGGCCCGGAGAGGAACATCCGCTGATCAACGGCCTCTATTTGTCCGAATTACCTGACAGTGCACAAACCTATGTCACTTATTTGTGGAATATCAAAAAAGTACCTGTGGAAATCACAGGAGGACAATTCGAACTGTACGATCTTCAAACAACCGATAAGAATTGAATCGTTTGTAATTTAATCACTTCATCCTTCGCAGCCTCAAACTGTTCCCTACGACGGAGACCGAACTGAACGCCATGGCAGCACCGGCAATCATGGGATTCAGCAGAAAGCCCGTGAAAGGATAAAGTACACCTGCAGCAAGGGGGATGCTGACAGAATTATAGAAGAATGCCCAGAAAAGGTTCTGACGAATAATGCGGACAATTTTACCGGAAAACCTCACTGCCTGGACCAATTTTCCGAGATCTCCATGGATCAGCGTGATCTGGGCACTTTCCATGGCAATGTCGGTCCCTGTTCCGATGGCGATCCCCACATCCGCCTGCGCCAGTGCAGGAGCGTCATTGATTCCATCGCCCACCATGGCGACTGTATGACCCTGCTGCTGAAGCTCCCTGATGTAGTGCAGCTTATCACCGGGCATCAGGCCCGACCTGTAGGAACTGATCCCGGCCTGGCCGGCTATAGATGCAGCGCCCGACTCATGATCGCCGGTAAGCATGACGACCTGTAAACCCATCTGCCTGAACTGGCGGACAGCATCCGCGGCATTATCTCTGATGTGGTCCGACAGGGCGACCATGCCAAGGACCTTCTTTTTGTCAGCAAGCAAAAGAACCGTCCAGGTCTTACTTGTCCATTCGAGGTATTTACCGGCAATTTCAGGTGTAACCGCACGATGTGAATCATTCATAAAAGCCATGTTTCCAATGAGATAAGATTCACCATGGATAATGGCTCTGATTCCCATACCCGGAACCGCACTAAACGCCTCCGGATCATCGGGTTGAATCCCTTTTTCTTTATAATAGCCACAGACCGCAAGTGCAAACGGGTGTTCCGACCTCGATTCGGCTGAAGAAAGGACCTGTTCCAGTTCTGCATGATCTCTTTCCCCTTGGCTCCAAAAAACCTCTGTGACGGATGGTTTTCCCTCGGTGATCGTACCTGTCTTATCCAGTACGATGACATCTGTTTTATTCAATGTCTCGATGCTGGCTGCATCGCGGACCAGTATCCCCATCTCCGCGGCCCGTCCGACACCCGCCATCACGGCCGTGGGCGTAGCCAGTCCCATGGCGCAGGGGCAGGCAATGATCAATACGGTGACCAGGATGACAAAAGCAAACGTCAGCTGAGGAGGAGGACCGAACACGTACCATAATGCAAAACTGAGCAGGGCAATGGCCAGCACCACAGGAACAAAAACCGAGGCTATCCTGTCGGCCAGACGCTGGATCGGTGCTTTGCTGCCCTGCGCTTCCAGAATGAGCCGGATGATCCTGGACAACACGGTCTCCGCACCCACCTTCTCGGCGATCATTCGGAAACTTCCGGTCGTGTTCAGCGTAGCTCCAATCACTTCATCCCCCTCCTTTTTCCCGACAGGTACCGGCTCCCCGGTGATCATGCTCTCATCAACGAAAGAAGCACCCTCCGTCACCCTTCCGTCTGCCGGGATCTTTTCACCGGGGCGAATCACAATTACCTCACCCAGCCTGACATCTTCGACAGGAATCTCTTCTTCGGCTCCGTTCCGGATCACCCTGGCCTTCTTTACCCTTAGTCCCATCAGTTTGCGGATCGAAAGAGAGGTGCGCCTGCGGGCTTTCTGTTCCAGGTACCTGCCCAGCAGAACCAGCGAAATGATCACCACTGCACTTTCATAATATACATGCGGCTCAATGCCGTGTTGTTTCAAAAAATTCGGGAAAACTGTATTGAAAATGCTGAACAGAAATGCCGATCCTGTTCCCAGGGCAACAAGGGAATCCATGCTTGACGAACCATGCCTGAGCCGCTTCCATCCATTGATAAAAAATTCCCTCCCGAACCAGCCAATGACAGCCAGCGTCAGGATCATCATGATATGGTCATCATAAGGGAAGGAAGGAAGAAACATGGCAATGACAAAGACCGGAATGCTCAGGCCAATGGCCCACAGCGTATTTAACCTTGCCTGGCGCAGACTTTCAGCTTCCATCTCCCCGGCCATCCCGTTATCACCGGATGAATCCACCACCAGTCCATATCCCAACGCATCCAGGGCAGATCTCATTCGTTAAGGATTGGTCATTGTCACGTCAAACTCGATCATAACCGTGTTGGAAGCCAGGTTTACGCTGACCCTGTGGACTCCCGCGATGGATGACAGCAGGCTCTCCACACTCCCTGCGCACGAAGCGCAGGTCATGCCGGTAACAGGATATGTCTGTCTGACAATTGCCATTTCAGCCAAGGAATTGCGCTTTATAGCCTGCTTTTGAAAGAATGTTGATCACTTCATTACCGGTGATCTCCTCTCCTTCAAGGGTAAGGATCTTTTGGGGATCATCGAGATTCACTTCCCACCGTTTGATCCTGGAATCATCATCAAGAAAAGGAGTTACCGCACGCAGGCAGTTTTTGCAGTTGATATTGGTCCGGAATTTCAAAACTGACATAGGATGTAATTTTTCGTAGCATATTTTACAATATAACGAATTTCCTGATGGAATGTTCATCGTTAAACTCTCTGTGCCCCTCTGTGAATCCTTTGAGTGCCTCTGTGGTTAAAACAAAAATGTATCGTTAATATCTGTATTTTTGCTAAAACCGACTTCCCATGAGAATACTGACATTCCTCTTGTTCACTGCACTTTTCATCACAGCCTGCAAGAAAGACCCGGAAGGGACAGTAAATCCCCCGGATCCGGTGGATAGCAGCTCGTTTGCTGTGCCAAAAACCGAAGATATCGTATTGTACGAGGTGAATATCCGTGCGCTGAGTGCAACCGGAGATTTTCAGGGAGTCATTGATCGTCTGGACGAGATCCGTGCCCTGGGAGCCAACGTGATCTGGCTGATGCCCATCCATCCTGTAGGGCAGATCAATTCTGTCAACTCACCCTACTGCGTACAGAATTACAAGGAAGTCAATCCAGAGTTCGGCACGCTTCAGCATTTTCAGGAGCTGGTCAGGCAGGCTCACAACCTGGACATCGCCGTGATCATCGACTGGGTTGCCAACCACACTTCCTGGGACAATCCCTGGATAACCAACAAGGACTGGTACACCCAGGATGGGTTGGGAAACATCATACACCCGTCGGGCACGAACTGGCAGGACGTTGCTGACCTGAATTTCGGCAATGCACCGATGCGGCTTTCGATGATCGAAGCCATGGAATACTGGGTGAATGTGGCCGATATCGATGGATTCAGGTGCGATGCGGCTGACTTTGTACCCTTTGATTTCTGGCAGCAGGCCATCACTGCCCTGACCAATGACCTGGATAAGCAACTCATCTTGCTGGCAGAAGGTGCAAGGAACGATCACTTCACGGCCGGTTTTCAGATGAATTATGCCTGGGATTTCTACAATAAGCTCAAGGGCGTGTTCACTCAGAACCAGTCGGCAGCCGATCTGTTTACGGTCAATGTAAATGAGTACAAGAACATTCCACCGGGCAAGCATAAACTGCGCTTTACCACCAACCACGACGAATCAGCCTGGGATGCCACACCCGTAGTGCTCTTTAACGGCAAACAGGGCGCAATGGCCGCTTCGGTGATGGCCATCTGCCTCAAAGGCATTCCCCTGATCTATGGCTCCCAGGAAGTGGGTGTAAGCCAAACGGTTCCCTTTTTCGAACACACAACGATCGACTGGTCACAAAATCCGGATATGCTGGCGGAATACAAAAAAATCCTTTCGCTGTACAATTCATCCGAAACGGTACGATACGATTCAGCGATCGAACTGAAGACCTATATCCATAAAGACATTCTGGCCTTTCAACGGATCAACCAGCAGGAGAAGGTGATCGTACTGGTCAATGCACGAAACAGGGTAGTTACCTTCACCGTTCCTCCTGAGCTGGCAAACACATCGTGGAAGAATGCTTTTGACGATGTACAGGTAATTCTCCCTGCCAGCTTTGAATTTCAACCTTACCAGTACAGGGTGCTGAAGAACTTTTGAATGCCGATTGCCGATTGCCGATTGTCGATCCCGACTTTCGTCGGGACGTCGCTTCGCTCCGCTGCTGACTGCTGACCATCTACGGCCTATCCTTCCACCCTTCGACCTGGAAGTAAAGCGTATCGGCCTCTCCGACAACCATCTGGCGGTTTTTGATGTCATTCCCCTGTGAATCCACTTCAACCGTTGACCAGGGACCGCGGTTGAACTTGAACTCGATATATTCCCCCACTCTTTTAGGTATTTTAAGCTCATATAATCCTTCAGCATTTCGCCTCATCAGGTAGTTCTTATCATATAACCACCAGTCACGCAGGCTGCTCACGAAATAAATGTCAGCGTCGGGGGGAGTATTTTCAGGTATCCGGTCAAGGATCAGGATCAGGCCCTCGCAATTCAGCGGGAACTGATCATGCCAGCTCTCAACGGTATGGTGGAGCGTATCATCCTGTTTGATCATATAAAAACGATTCGTAATATCAACACCGCACCTGTCGGTCTCCACCGAACGCCAATCCCCCCGGGTGAACTTGTACTCAATTTTCCCAAAGCCGGAAGGCAATACGATTTGATAGGTACTGTCGGCTTTGAGTTCCAGCTGGTACCGCTCATCTCCGGGGTCCCACCTGTTGAGGTTACCAGCAAAGTAGATGGCCTCACCCGGCGGTGTATTCTGCGGTACCTCATCCACCACAACCACCACCTGGTGGCACGATGCCATCACCACCACGATTAAAAATCCCATACTGTATTTCAAAAATATCCCAATCATAAATCATTCAAAATCATAAATCATTCAAAATCATAAATCGAATATCGTTAATCGTTAATCAGATATCATTTGTCCATCCACTTCAGAAATTCCTGCACCTTCACGCGGCTGACCAGCACCTTTTCGCCGGCTTCGGGTACAAGATCAATCACCAGCCGGCTGTTGAAATACTTGCTCACTTTGACCACTGCGTGGATGTTCACGATGTAACGGCGCGATACCCTGAAAAATTCCAGGGGATCCAGAACCTGCGAAAGCTCATCCAGGCTATGATCAATGATATAGGTCCTGTTTTCACGTGTGACCAGCATCACTTCATTATCTTCTGCCTTAAAATAGCCAATGTTGGTTGCGTCCACGTGTTTATACTGGTCACCCAGCCTGATCATGAACCGGGACTTGTAATCCGGACGAAAATTCTTCAGCAGCTTTTCGATGTCAATACTCACCATACTTTTGACGCTGGTTGAATATTGCTTACTGACCTGTTCCAGTTTCAGCAAGGCACGTTCCAGCTCATCAGGTTTGATGGGTTTCAGGAGATAATCCACACTGTTCACCTTAAAGGCCTGGATGGCATATTGATCAAAGGCTGTTGTGAAGATAACGGGAACCGTGATGTCGACTTTCCTGAAGATCTCAAAGCTGAGGCCATCTGCCAGTTGAATATCCATAAAGATCAGATCCGGCATAGGATTCATCTGAAGCCATTCGACCGAATCTTCCACAGAGTCCAGACTGGCAACGATGTCCATCGAACGTCCGGTTTCTTCAAGAAGCCTGATTAATTCCTTCCGGGCATAGGGTTCGTCTTCAACGATCAGGGTGCGCATGGGTCAGTGGATTAAAGGGATCTTAACGATAAAGGATGTTCCATCTTCTTCCACCCTGACCGGTTTGTCGGTCAGATAAGCATAGCGGATGGTGATGCTGCGAAGTCCAAATCCGGAGGATGGTGCATTTTCTTCCTTCTTTTGCAGGTTGTTGGTCACAACCAGGTAATCACCCTCGTCAACGGAAAGTGCTATGGTCAACGGTTTATTTCCGGAAATGATGTTGTGTTTGATGGCATTTTCGATCAGCAATTGCAAAACAGCAGGGATGATGTGACGCTCTTTGATGCTGTCCGGAATGGCGTCGTTCAGGAAGAGCCGGTTCTCATACCGCAGCTGGAGAAGATACAGGTAGGAACGCAAAAACACCAATTCATCCCTGAGGCGAACCGTTTCCTGATCCCGTGTATCCAGGATGTAGCGGTACACATCCGACATCTCCCTGATGAATTGCCCGGCTTTTTGGGGGTCTTCATGAATGAGTGACGAAAGCGTGTTCAGGTTATTAAACAGGAAGTGGGGATTCACCTGTGCCCGAAGCGTTTCAAAACGGGATTCGGCACTTTCCTTTTTGAACCTTTCCACCAGCAACAGGGAATCACGCCACCTCCGCGAGAGAAATATCCCAAGGTCTGTCAGGACGATTCCCGTTATGATCAGGATGCCGAAAAAAGCAATGATCAGTTCATTAAAAAAACGAACGAAGATATCACCTGAAAAGGCCAGTATCCATAACCAGCGAACTCCGATCGTCAGAAAGAGTGACAGGGCGGCACCCAAAAAAAACTCGATCAAAAACCTTTTCAGCAGATTCTTATCCCAGGGGTGTGCTTCGTTCAGCCGGAGGATCACAAGCCTGAAAATCTCTCCGCCAAGCAGGACTCCCGCCACCGGATACAGGTAGAAGGACCAGGAGCTGAAAACCCTGTGCCACGGATAGATCAGTGCAAAGCAGGCATCGATCAGGAAACCGCAGATAAAACCCGTTGCCAGGAGGGCTAACCAGCGAACCAGGCTGTTGTGGAAAACGGGTTTGCTCATCGGATCCACGGTTTTTATCCGGATTTTAAAGTTACGGTTTTCAAATGTACGAAATTTAAATCCGGTGATGGGTACCTGAGCAAGTATTTCAAAGAACCGGGGATGCCCTGCAGGATGCACAAGAGCTCCGCTTTACTGACTGACAAGACCTGCCTGCGGATTGACCACTGATTCGGAGAAAACAACCTCACTGCCCGACCGCACACGGATCTCGTAAAGTCCGCCGGGGCAATCGTTCAGATCGTAGCTCAGCTTTACGCTATTGATCTTTTTAAACTTCCTGTCGGCAAGAAGCGTACCCTCTGCATCATAGAAACCTACCCTGACAGCATCTCCGGGCGACTTGACCATCCGGAATGTGACCAATCCATCCTTGCTGATGTAGACAGCGCAATCTACGGACCTGGCTGCTTTATTTGTGGTATCTCCGGAAGCAATTACGCTACTGAAACCTGATGTCATTCCCAGGAAGAGGACACCCAGAACGGTTAAAACCAGTGCTTTCATGACGTTTTGATTTGATGGTTAATAATGCGTGAATGAATCATGAACCAAAATTAGGTTCATCCGCAGGCCGGTAAAACAGAAAAGCTGTGAAGTGTCAGATCGGGATGGTGAAGTGAAGGATGCCGGAAGTGAACGGATGGCTATCCGAACATGATCTGTTCCATGCTGTCGTAATGGACCAGTTCATCGTGAAAACGAAGTTCGGCATTATAGCAGTCAACACGGTTGCAGATCAGGATACAATTCGACCAGTTGATCCTTTCATCCATATAGATCGTGACCAGGTTTCCGCCGCAGGAGCAGGGATGATATACCGGGAAGGGCTTTCCGCAAACCGGACACATCAGCTCAAGAAGATCGCCCTTATTTAACTGAATATCCAACGATATCCTGGATTTCATTCCGTAAACCGGACTCAGCGCCACTAATCCCGTTGAATCCCCCTTTTTCACTTTCATAAGAATACCTTCATAACCGTCGAAAATAGCCCTGCTGCTGACCAGGTCATGTCCTTCCGGACAGAAACACTGACTGATGACCAACAGGGAGGATACCTTGCTAAAAGCCTTTGTCCGCTCAGGAGTCGGGATGAAAAGCATTCCCTTTTTATCGTACAAAGCCATGATTTTGAAATTAATGGATTACGGATTGTAGATTCGGTATAAATATACGCAAAAATGGCAGGATAAATGCAGGCATCCGGAAAAAAACTAAATTTGTCGCCATTCATCCCCACCCCCGGGAGGGGTACATTAAATCATCCTTTATCGGTCAAAGCGAATGTCCATTAATACCAGAGATATCGTATTATTTGTCTTGTTTTCATGCAATTTTTCCGGTACTTTTCTTCACGCGCAGCCCGTTGCAGTGTCCGAAATCATTTCGGAGAATAAGATCACACTTTTTACGGACCAGAAACTTATCCTGGTTGATTTCTGGGCCACCTGGTGTGTACCCTGTGTGCCAGCCAACGAACAGCTTGAAGTACTGCAGGAGAAATGCAGCGGTCAGATTTTCATGATTTCATTGTCTGACGAACCGTCTGAGCGGGTCAGGAACCATATCCTTCTTAAAACGATGAACCTGATGGTTGCCATTGATGATGAGCATTATACCACGGATAAATATGAAGTAAAAACAAGGCCGTTTGCGATCGTACTCAACCTTGCAGGAAAAGTGGTATGGAAGGGGCACCCGGCAGAACTGCAAGCAGCGACCATCGAAAAACTTTATCAGGAAAATGCCGGCCTGGGTGCAACCGGCCTGGAAAGCATCGTGAGCATCCTGGGTAAAGCTGAGGTTCCGCCAAAAAAGGAATACGTTGCCGGGTTTCCTGAACTGGACAGTGTTGCCGATGGAATGCTCATACAAATGGCCGAAACCAACGCGTACGACTACTACCGGACCGACTCGGCGGTCCTCTTCCAGGGAAACCTCAGTGAAGCTTTGCAACAGATCCTTTTGCTAACAAAATGGGAGATGGATATCCCGTCAGGCAAAGACAGGCCGGTCAGGTTGCTGATAAGTGAGGATCTATGGAATGACCAGCCCGAAATGATCGTGCAAAGGATTAAAGACCTGTTTGCCCTTGACATCAAGGCCAAACCCGAGAAAATGGAGGGGTATCTGATGGTTGTCAGAAGACCAAAACTCCTCTGGGACAGG
The DNA here is from genome assembly GCA_035342335.1 of Bacteroidales bacterium. Lineage (NCBI taxonomy): Bacteria > Pseudomonadati > Bacteroidota > Bacteroidia > Bacteroidales > Bacteroidales bacterium. Next base: position 142,547 of record DAOQWY010000005.1, on the reverse strand, counting down.
AATCAGTTGGATCTGAAAGCCGGTACGCCTGGATTTGTCATCGGCAATGACAGGCTGCAGGCAGATAATGCAACGATTGGCGAAATGTGCCTGGCATTGAGTGAAATCCTTGACTATCCGGTTTTTTATCTGGGGAATGACCGGGAAGCCCACGACTGGGACTTTCACTTCCGTTACGAGAATCTGATGCAGGAAGAGTTAGAGGATTCGTTCGGCATCGAACTGGAGAAAAAATGGATTGAACGGACCCACTATAAAATAAGGTGATGGAAGATCACCATTATATGGTTAAAAAAAGGCAGGATCTAAACAAATCCTGCCTTGACACCAAACGTTATCCGGATATTATTTACTGAAGGATCCTGAATTCGGTCCTTCTGTTTTCCTGATGTTCAGCTTCTGAACAATCCACTCCATTGGAGCATCTGTTCTTCAGCCTGGTTTCGCCATATCCCCTGGCCACCAGCCTGTTTCTCGAAATACCATTGGAAACCAGATAGTTAACTACTGATTGTGCCCTTTGCTGTGAGAGGGACGTGTTATATTCATCGTTGCCCCTGGAGTCGGTATGTGACATGATCTCAATCCTCAGGCCCGGCTTTTCTTTCATCAATTTCACGAGTGTTTCATCCAGGATCCTGGTGGATTCAGGTGTCAGCCGTGCGCTGTTGTATTCATAAAGAATGGGTAATATGTTCACACCCGTAATGGAGCAATCCACCTCTTCCCAGACAGCCATTCCGCCCTTTTTGGTCAGAATGGTTTTTGTGACGGTCTTGGTGACAGCTGGAACCACCTCTTCGATCACCTGGGCAGGTTTGTCGATGACCTGCCGCTTGATTGTTGCATATTCAGCAGGGATTTCAACTTCCTCCATCCGGGCAGGAGTTTTGACGACCTGTTTTTTGTAGGTCGCTCTCACTTCACTAATCGGATTTTCCCTGGTGGAGGCATCTTGGGCCAGGGTGGTGATGTTAACGGTCTGGGTTTTCTCAGGATATTCAACAAAACAGGCAACAACGCAATCTTCCTTGTTGGCAGAGGGACAATTTTCCAATGTAGTATATTCCCACTTGGCGGTTTTGGGGAAGATCTCAAAAGTTTTTGAAGCGCTGCCAAAGGTGGCAGGAACCACTTCAAGTGTTCTGCTGGCCTCCTTGGAAACATAAGGAACCTCAACGGTTTCAAATACTGCCGGAACGTAAGTAAGTCTCCTCGTTGCTTCTTTGATCAGCACCTTTTCTTCAACGGTTCTGTACGTTGCCGGGATCACCCGGAGTTTTTTATAGGCCGGAGAAACTTCAATCGTTTCGGTAACTTCTCCAAACTCATCAGCGGTAATGCACTTGATGTAGCATTTGCCGGGAGTCGGATTTTCCGGTAATTCCTGACTGATGGCATTATATGCGCATAGCGCTACCAGGGCGACAATCAGGGTAAAAAGTTTTTTCATGCGTTTTAGTTTTAAGTTATGAAAAGTGTAACATAGATTGGGTAAATTCTTCCTGCTAAGTACAAAAGTACATAAACTCATTATATCAGTGACCTTTATTCTGTTTAGACTTTTCACACTTTCGCATAAACTTATCAACAGGATTTCAGCGATGATTCATTTCGGCTGGTTTTCAACCGTTTACCGTCGAATGGATGCATTCAGCTTCAGCATAATTCTCCAAAGGAGGTGTACCTTCCTGGTGCCGTCCGGGCAATAAATTACCATACCGGTTTAAACTTTTCCTGATAATTCCTATATTTGTTCAATTTCATTCTTACAAATCATTTCCTGATCTAAAAATCATCAAAATCCGGAGGTCACCATGAATCTTTACATCATTATCGGAATCGTAATCGTCCTGTTATTTTTTTGGGGAATGCGGATCGTCAGGCCAACCCACAAAGGACTGATCGAGCGTTTCGGAAAATACAACCGGTTTGCCAATGCAGGTTTTCACTGGATCATACCCCTGATCGAGAAAATGTACAGGGTCAACATCACGGAGCAAATGGTGGATGCGGAGCCTCAGGAGATCATCACCAATGATAACCTGAATGCCCGGGTGGATGCCCAGGTGTACTTTAAGGTGAAAGAGGACGAAGAAAGCGTTAAGAATTCACAGTACCACGTCAATAACTACAAGATCCAGATCGTCAACCTGGCCAGGACCACTCTGAGGAACATCATTGGTACGCTGACGCTGAAGTCGGCCAACAGTGAGCGGGGAAAAATAAATTCCGAATTGCACCGGACACTCCGGGATGAGACCCAGAGCTGGGGAATTGAGATCGTGCGTACGGAACTGAAAGAGATCGATCCGCCGAAAGATGTTCAGGATACGATGAATAAAGTGGTGAAGGCGGAGAATGAAAAAATTGCAGCGATAGATTTTGCCACGGCCAGGGAAACGGTCGCTGATGGAGAAAAACGTGCCAAGATCAAAGAGGCGGAAGGGATCAAGCAGTCCAGGATCCTACAGGCGGAAGGGGAAGCTGAAGCCATCCGCCTGGTGAATGAGGCTGCGGATAAATACTTCGTGGGCAATGCACAGTTGCTCAGGAAACTGCAAACCCTGGAGGTCTCCCTGGAGAACAATGCGAAAATTGTCGTCCCTGCCGGATCCGAACTGGTCAACATCATCGGGGATATGGCCGGCATCGTTCCCCTGCCCAGAAAAGGCAAGGAATAAGCTATCAAATCAATCCATACAATCCCTGCCTGCTAATTCCTGACTGCTGATCGCGACTTTCGTCGGGAGGTCGCTTCGCTCCGCTGCTGGCTGCTGACTGGCTACTGCCAACTGATCACTCCCTGTTATTTGTATACTTCACAATGATATCATCACGGAGCCTCAGGAACATCGCTGTCACCTCATCCATCAGCCCGTTCGAATAATCCGTCAGATATTTCCGTGCTTCAGCAGGATCGGATCCATAAAGCCGGAGTGCCTCTGCTTCTATCTGATCTTGTTTCTCAAATATTTGATTTTCAAAAGGATCCCTGACCCTGCGCACATCCAGGATCACTTCCTGGAACTTCAGGGTGGCCAGGTTGTCAACAAAATCGATGGCCCAGCGCGCCGATCGCTCGTCATATTTTTCAGGATCGTATATGTTATAAGTTTCATCAATGGACAGGTTTCCTGCATAGATCGGGACGTAGGGGCTGAAGTAGGGATTATCGAGGTAGACCCAGTAGACACCGCCGATCTCGTTGGGCAGCCATCCGCGCAGCTGCATCACCATTCCGTAATGGCCCCTGTGGCGGGCCACCGGCCTGCGATAGGTTATCTCAAGCAATTTCCGGAGTTCACTTCCAGGAAATGGCGTGGCCAGGGGGCTCCTGACATATCCGTCTTTGCCGTCCGTAACAAGCCATTGCGGGCCGGAGGTCATATCGTAAATGGTACCTTCAAACGTCGAACGTTGAAAAGCGATGACATCCTGCACAGAGATCTTTTTCTCCGGCACGACGGAGAAAGGATAGAGAGAAAGCGGTTCAACAATCTGGAAATATTGATTGATTCCCTTGTAGGGATTATCGTGCAGGAAACGGTCGGGCCATTGCTTATAATTCGGAGCGAAGGTCTGGAAGAACAGCCAGAAGCGGCTGGTGGCATACTCAGCGGGCAGCGGTGCGTAGATCTCCTGCCAGATAAAGGGCTCACCGGAGGAAGGATCGTACCAGCCGCGGTCGATGGCTTCCTGCATATAGTTGCCCGAAACCAAAAAATTCTCTTTGTCTTTTACGTTTATCTCCTTGATGATGCTAAAATTCGGGATCATGGTTGCCTGGTCGTCGGGCAGGCGCTGTGCCGCCCAGATGGCGCCCGGCCGGCCGCTTTCCGGTGTCCATCCAGGTCCCACACCGAACACCTCCAGGATCCAGATCTCATCCGTATCGGCCACCACCAGTGTTTCGGATCCGGTGCCGCTGGTGGGCAGGAATCCGTATTGCGTCATCAAATCCCCTATGAACAAGACTGCCTCCCGGGCGTTTTTATGGCGTTGCAATGCAAAGATCATCGCCTGTTCGATGGTCATGATCTGTTTGCCGGTTTCCGTGCTGACAACCAGTTCCGGCCGCTGGTCGGTGGTGCTTTCGGCAATGCCCAGCTGGAACTCGTTGATATGCGAATAGGCCGAATGAAAATAGGTATAGGTCTGCCTTACCTGCGGAATGTATCCCAGGATCCTGCCATCGTCGTCCAGGGGCCTGTTCGGATCCTGAATGTCAAGGTAAACGGGTGCCAGAGCACCGGCGTCAAAGGTGCGTCCGGGAACCACAAAGATCCGTGAGTCGGGCCCTGCGTCGGTATGGGAAATGAGGACCGACCCGTCGGCCGTAGCTTTCTTACCGGCAGCGATGACGGTGCAGGCTTTGGAACGGCTGATACCAAGGGCAATACACAGTCCGGCAAGCAAAAATAGTGTAATTCTCATATGTTTAATTTTGCAGGTAAAAGTACTATTTTCTTTTATCTGCCGTGGTCCATTCCGGCAGATCCTTCACCGGGTTGGGAATGATTGACACGCAAAAATGAAAGAAAGATGCACCAGGGAACGGACAAATGTCCTCGTCCACTCTCATCCACGCCAAACAATACCACTACAATACCCGGAGTCGGACCTCTATTGTTGTATAATTATATAACAATCTATTTCTAATTAATTGATTTACATTTATTTATTAGTTACCTAACCCCTACGATAAACTAACAAATGCATACTGATAAAAATGAAAACATAACAGTATGAAAAATATTATTTTATCTTTGAAAATCAAAAAAATCCAGCTGCAATGTTATCATTTAAACATGCCAACAAATCGATCCGGCAGATCGATGAATTTTTGGATAAGGTGGATGAAGGCAACCTGATCTTCAAGGAAGGTGTGAAAAATTACCTGACCGGCAACGGGGATAGTTTTGAGGATAATCTTAAAACGCTTTCGTCGCTGGAGAATGAAGCGGACATCATCCGGAAAAAAATCGAAAATACGCTCTACACCCAATCCCTGATGCCTCAGCTCAGGGGCGATATCATGCGGTTGCTCGAAGCACTGGACAATATCCTTGACCTGGCCAAGCACAACCTGTTCCAGTTTGACGTGGAGGTGCCCTTTATACCGGCAGAACTCCATCAGGAACTGATCAAGCTCACCGAGATGTCGGTTGCAGCGGTGGAGTCGCTCATACCGGCTGCACGTGCCTATTTCCGTGATCCGGATTCCATCAAGGAGAACATTCACAGGGTATATTTATTTGAAAAAGAGGTGGATAAAATGGCAGATAGCATCAAGCGCAAGGTTTTTCAGGAAATGCCGGGACTGAAACTCAGTGAGAAGTTTCATCTCCGGTATTTTACCCTGCACATCGAAAATCTGTCCGACGAAGCACAAAAGGCGGCTGACCTGCTGAACATCATGGCTATGAAAAGATCGATATAACCGATGTACCCATGATGCTCCTGATCTTTTTATCGAGCGGAATCTTTCTGGGCTGGTCGCTTGGAGCCAACGACGGAGCCAATATATTCGGTTCTGCTGTTGGCTCCAGGATGCTCAGTTTCAGGCGAGCCGCGATCATCGCCGGCGTCTTTGTGATCATCGGAGCCGTGTTTCAGGGCAAGGGAGGAGCGGAAACCCTGAATGAGCTCGGCAAAGTGGATGCCCTGGGTGGGAGTTTCACCGTAACCTTATGCGCCGCATTCACGGTCTTTGTCATGACACGGCGCAGCCTGCCCGTTTCAACAAGCCAGGCCATTGTTGGCGCCATCATTGGCTGGAGTCTGTTCACAGGGAATGAGACAGACCTTTCCGTGCTCCGGAATATCGTCGTTACCTGGATCAGTAGTCCCATTCTGGGCATGCTCTTCGCAGCAGGCCTGTACCTGCTGTTGCGATGGATCTTGCGAAAGGCTAAAATACACATCATCCGGCTTGACTCCTATATCCGCACCGGGCTGATCCTGGCGGGAGCATTTGGAGCCTACAGCCTTGGAGCCAACAACATAGCCAATGTGGTGGGTGTCTTTACCAACAGCGCACCCAACATCCTGCTGGATTTCGGGATCTTCACCCTGGATGGAGTCCAACTGCTCTTTTTACTGGGTGGAGTGGCTATTTCCGCCGGGATTTTCACTTACGGGCAACGTGTCACGCAGACCGTAGGAAATGACATTCTCTCACTTAATCCCGAAGCCGCCATTGTCGTGGTGCTTTCGCAGGCCCTTGTCCTGTTTTTGTTCTCATCCTCAGCCTTTTCAGATCTTGTGGCAAAAACAGGGCTGCCCTCCTTGCCCCTGGTTCCCATTTCAAGCACACACGTTGTCATCGGTTCCGTACTGGGAATCGGTCTGGTCAAAGGAGTCCGTGAAGTTAAAGTGAAAACCCTTGGTGGCGTTGCGGTGGGCTGGATTGCCACCCCGGTCATCGCCGGGATCCTTACTTTCTTCCTGTTGTTCTTCGTACAAAATGTATTCGACCTTCAGGTCACAAAAGACGTTCAGCTCCCGGGTGATGAAACGCTTACAGCCTTACCCCCGAAGACGGTCGACCTGGTGATTTACGGATCACTGATCCTGCTGGCAGCCATCATCCTTGTCCTGATCTTTGCTGTCTTCCGGCAGCAAAAGCTTCGGTGGAAAACAACCAACGAACTGCTCGTGGAGCAAAATCAGAACTACACCGTCAGGCAATCCCTCCATGAAATGAAGGTCCAGGAAATCCAACGGCAAAAAGACGAATTAAATGCAAAGCTGGAAAACAAAAGAAAGGAATTCACCGACATCGCACTGAACCTCACCGAACAGCGGACCTTCCTGGAATCCATCCTGGAGGAGTTTGATCAGATCCAAAAATTAACGGATAAATACGAAGCGGAAAGGCGATTCAGGCAGCTTTCAGCCAGAATCAGGCAGCGGATGAGTTTCAGCTCGGAAAAAGAAAACTTCTACAGCCAGGTCGAGCAGATCCACAAAGATTTCCAGATGAAACTAACCACTGGTCATCCTCAGTTAACCATGCAGGAAAAACACCTTGCCATGCTCATCCGGTTGAATTTATCCACAAAAGAAATCGCAACCCTGCTGAGCATTTCACCCAAAAGTGTTGAAGTAGCACGCTACCGGCTCAAAAAAAAGTTGAATCTGAAACAGGATGACAGTCTCACAAAATTCATCAACGAACTATAAATTTATTTAAGTATTATTAATCAAATTCATTTCATTATGAAAAAGTATTATTTCATTTTAATCCTGCTGATCTTCCACAGTGGTCTTCAGGTGAGTGCCCAGGTGCGGACGGTGACCGGTAAGGTTACCTCAAACATCGGTCAGGAAGCAGTGAAAGGGGCCACAGTGACCCTTAAGGGGACGGACATTTCCGTTCTGACCAATGAAAATGGGATGTACTCCATCCAGGTGAGTGCAACCTCATCGGACGTACTTGTTTTCACCCATCCCGATCATGACAAAATTGAAATTGATCTGAATGGTAAAACCATCATGGATGTCATGATGATCTATAATGTGCGGTACAACCAGTATGGAGTGCGCGTCAACCGGAATCCGTTGTTTGCAGAAGAGCGGAATGGGATCCTGGTGTTTGAAAGTCATAAGAATGACTACCGTTTCTGGTTTGATGCCCGGGTTCAGGCCGACGGTGCCTGGTTTTTCGGTGATGTGATGAACCCGATCGGAAACGGCTATTCCATCCGCAGGGCGCGCCTGGCAGCCAAAGTTGAAGTGGGAAAACACTGGTATGGAGAAATTGACCTGGATTTTTCCAACTCGGAGCTGGAACTTAAAGATGCCTATCTCGAGTACAGGTTCAACAAGGGTTTAGAATTAAGATTGGGAAATTACAAAGAATTTTATTCGATGGAATCGACCACCACATCCCGTTACCTGACCTTCATCGAGCGCCCCATGGCGGTCAATGCCTTCGCCCCATCCAGGCATATCGGGCTGGGGGCAACCTATCACCGTAACTGGTTGCTGCTCCAGGGAGGCATCTTCTTCCAGAATGTAGGCGATGTGGAAGAAAGGATCTTTTCGGAAGACAACAACAAAGATTACGGTATGGACGAAGGGTACTCCCTCACCGGACGGGTAGTGCTGATGGGTTTCCATAACGATCCAAACAAGGGATTACATCTGGGGGTTTCCGGATCGTACCGGACGCCGAAAACCGATGCCGAGGTTGTGGGCACCCTGCGCTACAGCACCCGCTCCCTCACCAGCATCAACCGGAAAAAATACATTGACACCGACCTGGTGGGGCCCATCGACCATGCAACCCTGGGGGGTCTTGAACTGGCTGCCTATCATAAAAACCTGAGAATTCAGGGTGAGTATCTGCTCAGCGGCGTGGATGATACGGTCAAGGGCGTAAACCATCACTTTGATGGATTTTATGTTTTTGGCAGCTGGCTGATGTTTGGCGGAAAATATAATTACAATACCGCTGAAGGTGAATTCACCCAGGTGAGCAGAGGCAAGAAATGGGGCGATCTTGAACTTGCCCTGCGTTACGATTACCTGAGCCTGAACAGCGGAATGGATAAGCTCATGGGAGGGGCCGGTGAAGGTTATACCCTGGGATTGAACTATTATGCCACCAATAACGTCAAGATCATGTTCAACTATGCCTACCTGAACCACGACCGGTACGCGTCTGGCAAGGGTAAATTATATGTTGGTCATGATGCCGACGGAAACCTAACCCGTGATCCAAAACTGGTTGCCGATGAAGCAGGCAAGGCAGGGGAAGAGTACCATATGGTAACGGTCAGGTTCGAGATCGATTTTTAACAGAAACCAAATCCTAAAACAACATAAAGATGAAAACACGATATTTATGGATTATGCTCTTTTTCACCGGGCTTTTTATTTCCGGTTGTGTCAAAGATGAAATCTTTGAAGGGCCTCCCGTGATCGCCAATATGACCATGAGTCCTCTGGCCCCTGGAGATAACGATATGGTTACCATCACGGCTAAAGTGACCTGCAATGATGGTGTAAAAGCAGTCAACCTTCGGTATAAGGAAGGTACCGCGGATTTCACTCCTGTGGCCATGACGGCCTCCGGCAGCAATTACTCCGGGCAGATCCCCGCCCAGGCCAGTGGCGTTCAGGTACTTTATTACATCGAAGCAGAATCCAATGCAGGGAAAAAATCGACCAATCCGGCCGGTGCGCCGACTTCTGCTGCAAGTTACACAGTAGGGGCTCCTTCCATTCTGATGAATGAAATTTATTCCAGAGGTGTACCGGAAGATCCCGACTGGATCGAGATCTATAATAACTCTGACAGTCCGGCTGATCTTTCGGGCTATAAGATCTACGATCCGGGCGGACAGAGCGGGACCAAGCAGAAACTGGAATTTCCTGCGGGAACCATTGTAGCTCCGAAAGGATTTTGCGTGATCGTGGTCGATGTGGGCGGGGAAGCGGGTTTTGGACTTTCCAGCGGCGGTGATGAAGTATGGTTCGAAAATGCAAGCGGATCGGTCATTGACAACATCGCCTTCCCAGGGTTCGAACCCACCCAGTCCTGGGCCCGTGTTCCCGACGGATCGCCCACCTGGCAGATCGTGAACACCATTACACGTGGCACGGCGAACAGCAGCGAAGTGCCTGCACCCACCCTTTTTATCAATGAGGTCTTTTCGCAGGGCAGCACGGAAGATCCTGACTGGGTTGAGATCTACAACGCTTCCGCCTTCGATGCTGACATCAGCGGGTATAAGATCTATGACAGCGGCGGACAATCGGGATCCAAGCCCAAGAAAGAGTTCCCTGCCGGGACCACCATCACGGCCCACGGCTTCGTGGTCATAGTCACCGATGATGCTGATGCGAGCGGTTTCGGGCTCTCCAGCGGCGGCGAAGAGATCTGGCTGGAAAATCCTTCGGGCAATGTCATCGACCACTGCACATTCCCTGCCCTCACCGCAGCTCAGTCCTACGGGCGCTATCCCGACGGATCCGACACATTTCAGACATTCTATGTCATCACCAAAGGAGCGGCCAACGACAACACACCTCCTCCGCAGATCAGGATCGTATTAAACGAGCTCTATTCTCGTGGCACCACTGAGGATCCTGACTGGATAGAGGTCTTCAACGATTCGGACATTGACGTTGACCTGTCAGGTTACAAGATCTACGACAGCGGCGGACAGGCAGGCACCAAGCCAAAGAAGGAATTTCCTGCAGGAACGATCATTTCCTCCAAAAGCTTCGCTGTGATCGTTACCGATGACGAAGCTGAAAGCGGATTCGGGCTGTCGAGCGGCGGTGAACAGGTATGGCTTGAAAATACCGACGGCTCGGTCATTGACAGCATTGCCTTCCCTGCCCTGGAGGAAACACAGTCCTACGGCCGTTATCCGGATGGGACAGAAAACTGGCAGGTGCTGTTCACCATTACGCGGGGAACGGCAAACAGCACTGCCGTCCCGGGTGGAGTCGTGATGAATGAGCTTTATTCCCGCGGTGTGACAGAAGATCCCGATTGGGTGGAGATTTATAACGATTCCCCCGTCGAGTTTGACATAAGCGGTTACAAGATCTACGATACGGGCGGGCAGGCCGGCACCAAGCCAAAGAAAGAATTCCCGGCCGGAAGCATTGTACCTGCCATGGGCTGGCTGGTGATTGTTGTTGACGACGATGATCCCAGCGGATTCGGCCTCTCCAGCGGCGGCGACGAAGTGTGGCTGGAAGACCTCAGCGGCACAGTGATCGATTACATCGCCATCCCGACCATGGAAACGACCCAGTCGTACGGGCGTTATCCCGACGGAACGGAAAACTGGCAGCTGCTGAACACCATCACGCGGGGCACAGCGAATATGCCTTAACAGAGGGGTTATATAAAATCGCTTCCTAATCGTAGTCAATGATAAATCTAATCGGATATAAGAAATCATGGCAGAAAATATGACAATCGGACAGGCAACCAAACCAAGGTATGAGTTCCGCTCCTTTGGTCAGAATTTTGACAGCGCCTGGAAGCGGATGGCCCGCCTCTCGGTACCCATCCCCGAAAAGGTATGGGAACGCTATTCAGAGGAGATCTACATCTTGTCGCGGACCAATGATACAAACAATACGAAAATACGAGACGGCAAGATGGATATCAAAACCTTTGTCCATTCCGTTGATGGACTGGAACTCTGGAATCCCCTGATGAAAGGTGAGTTTCCCCTAAAGACCGAAATGATGGTAAATGATGTCTTTTCAGCATTCCAGGTAAAAAGGCCGGAGCTTGTCAAGCCGGAGTATTCGTACGCAGAATTCCTCGAAATCATCAAAGGTCATCCCGATTTACAGGCGGTCCGGGTCAATAAAAGAAGGTTCGGTTATATGGTGAATGATACAATCTGCGAATATGGAATTGTCCTGATCAATGGTGCCAGAGCGGTAACAATCAATTCTGAATCCACTGAAATTGATGACATTAAAACAACAATAAGGGATATCGGCCTGGAAGGTGTGGAAAACATCAACTACCTGCAGGCCATCAAACGTGTGATCGGCATGATCTATAAACCACTGGCTAACGAAACAATCTGAAAGATGGCACAGGAAATCGAACGGAAATTTCTGGTGAAGGGTGATTTCAAACCTTTCAGCATCAAAGCAACACGCATCACCCAGGGCTATTTATCTTCGGTACCGGAGCGTGCAGTCCGGGTGAGGATCAAAGGCAACAAAGGGTACATTACGGTCAAAGGGATTGGCAACGCATCCGGTGCCAGCCGTTACGAGTGGGAAAAAGAAATACCGGTTGAAGAGGTGGAGGAGTTGCTGAAAATCTGCGAAACCGGCATCATCGACAAAGTCCGGTACCTGGTGCCGGCAGGAAAATATACCTTTGAGGTTGACGAATTCCAGGGTGAGAACCAGGGGCTGGTCGTGGCAGAGATCGAACTCCCATCGGAGCAAGAACCCTTTGAGAAGCCTGATTGGCTTGGTGCAGAGATAACCGGAGATGTTCGTTACTATAACGTCATGCTCATGAAGCACCCATTTACAAAATGGTGAACTGACTCAACACGGGATGATGATGGAAGAAAAGAAGCCCCTTCAGGCAGTGCATGATCCTTTGGACATGCATCAGTACCGCATCGAGAAATTACCCAAAAGGGAAAAGTCGGAATTTGAGCGATGGCTGACGCTCCTCGGCCCTCCGATTGCTTTGATCACCTTTGTCGTTTTTGGTTTCTTTACGCAGTTGACCTTTCTGACCGGCATGGATCCATCCGGACTGATCTCGGAGGAGGCGAAAAAAGCATTTGAAAAACTCGGGCCGGTTGCTTTTTCCAGGAGCAATCACCTGATGCTGGCGATCTTTGCCGCCAGCATCCTGTTGTGGCTCACCGACGCCATTCCCAACTACCTCACCTCCCTGCTGGTCATCATCAGTTTGATCCTCTGCAATGTTCTTCCCGAGAAAGAGGCGCTGGCGCAGCTGGGTCATCCGGTCATGTGGCTCAACATCATGTCGTTCGTTCTTGCCAGCATGCTGGTCACAACAGGAGTCGCAAAGAGGTTCGCCCTGTGGTTCCTTCTGCGGTTTGGGAAAAGTGCCGGTTCGATCTTCCTCAGTTTTCTGGTGATCAATGTGGTGTTATCTGCCTTCATTTCGGCAACCACTGCCAAGGCAGCGATCCTATTGCCCATCTTCATGGTGATTGCCGCCATTTACGGTGCCCGCAGCGGCGACGGCAAAACAAACTTCGGGAGAAACATTGTCCTGCAGAACCTGCTGCAGATCAACCTGGGGGCTGGAGCCTTCATGACAGGTTCGGGTGCAAACCTGCTGGCTGTGGCGATCATCGGGGGAGCCATCGGAGGCAAGATCTATTTTACCGACTGGTTGATGGCGCAATTCCCTGTGATGGTCGGATTGATGCTCATCGGCTATCTTCTGGCGATGAAAGTCTTTTTCCCTCTTCAGCCTGAGGAACGCAAACCGCAGATTGAAGGCGGAATGGAGCGGCTAAGGCAAGAATATAAGACGATGGGGAAAATGAGCTTCCAGGAAATCAAATCCGTGATCCTGTTCATCCTGATCCTTGGTTTCTGGGCAACCGACCGGTTACACGGCATCAGCGCCACCTCTGTGGCGTTCGTTGGAGCGGTCATTGCCTTGCTGCCCCGCATCGGCATCGTGAAGTGGAACGATGTGGATATCCCCTGGCACCTGATGCTTTTTTCGGCTGGAGCCTATGCACTCGGGGCAGGGCTTTCCTATACCGACCTGCCGGCCATCAGCGTCAATGCTGTCTTCGACCATATGGGCATCGGGGATCAGACTCCCTTCTGGGTGCTGTACCTTTTGATGACGGCTCTGATGCTTTTCAGCGCCATTCTCTTCCAATCGAAGACCATGCGTGCCATGATCTTCATCCCCATCGCCATCGGAGTGGCAGGCCGGTTCGGTTACGATGTGGTCAGCCTGGCCCTGCCCACGGCTTTCATGATCGAACACGTTTACGTATTGCCATTCAACAGCAAACCTGCTGCCCTGCTGTACGAAACCGACATGTATTCCTACACCGACACGGCGAAGTACGGGATCACGATGATGGTGATCTCCTGGCTGGTGATCATCCTTGCCGGTGAAACCTGGTTCCGGCTGGCGGGGATCACACCCAACGGGGTTTTTTGATATGGCCGATTCCTGAAAGGATATAGATCCCTGCTTTCGCAGGGATGACGGTGGCCGATGCATTACAGGTTCGGGGGCTTTGATTTGCACGCAAATCAAAGCCCCCGAACACTTCCGTCCTATAATGACCGTCACCCCGATGAAAGCCGGGACCTGCAGGCAAATCCCAAATTCCAAACAAATCCCAGTACGCAAATTTTAAAATACTTAAATGAAAATGATACAAGATATTGACATTGTCATTTTACTGTCGTACATTTACAACGTTATCCGGAAACCATATCTCTAAATTCGTTTTAAGATGAAAACACAACTATCCCTGATCATTCTTATCCTGTCCGGGATGATCGTTTCCATGAACTGTTCACTGCAGGCCCAGGCGCCTCCATCCTTTAAATACCAGGCCGTGGTGCGTGACAAGTCCGGCCAGGTCGTTGCCAATCAGCACATCACCCTGCGGATCAGCATCCTGCAATCCGGCGTGGATGGACCGGAAATATACAGCGAGCTGCATTCTGTTGCCACCAGTGAATTAGGTTTGATAAACGTCGAAGTTGGGAGAGGCAAAGATCCAACGGGCAGCCTGGCTGCCATTGGATGGGGATCGGGCAGCCATTTCCTGCGCATCGAAATGGATCCGTCAGGAGGGATGGATTTCGAGCTGGTGGGCGTTTCCCAGTTGCTTTCAGTCCCATATGCCTTATATGCCGAGCAGGCAGGAAGCGGGGGGCGGGAGGCGGACCTGGACTGGGAGGTAATCGGGAATGACGTGGTGACCGGACACGGCGGGAGTTATCCCACGGGGAATGTCGGCATCGGGAACAATGCTCCCGGATCTCTGCTTTATGTTGCAAAGAGCATGGGTGAACCAACCATCACGATCCGCAACCTTGGCAGTGGAGGGGGTGCTACCTATTCCATGGTGGATGACCTGAGCGGTGCTGACTGGAAATTTAAGGCCACCATGTACGGTGGATTTAAGATCCGGGATCATCCGAATGCACTGGATGTGCTGGTCATGGAACCCAACAGTGCAGCCAATCTCCTTTACGTCAGCTCTTCGGACAATGTCGGCATGGGGACTTCCACTCCGAATCCCTCGGCAAGGCTGGATGTGAGCAGTACCAATAAAGGCTTTCTTCCGCCGAGACTGACAACAGCCGAGAGAAACAGCATCGTCAGTCCTGCGGCGGGGCTTATGATCTATAACCTTACTGATCTTAGCCTCGAAATCTTCAACGGCACATCCTGGGTTTCAGCTGCCTCTTCCGGCTGGTCGCTGACCGGCAACAGCGGCACCGATCCTGCGACAAATTTCATTGGGACGACAGATAACCAACCGTTGATGTTCCGGGTGAATAATCTTTCCGCAGGTGAGATCAATCCGGTCAATACCAGTACTTTCTTAGGGATTCAGGCCGGAGACAACAATACTTCAGGGTATTCGAATGTGGCGATTGGAGCCAAGGCATTGCTCAGTAATACAAACCGCAGCAACCTGGTAGCTGTGGGTGACAGCGCGTTGTACAATAATGGTATGGGCGCTACATTATCCTACCACGCAACAGGGAATACAGCGGTTGGATCCAAAGCTCTTTACAGTAATACAACGGGGTACAGCAACACTGCAAACGGTTACCAGGCATTGCAGGCCACCACTGCGGGATCCTGGAACACAGCTACAGGTTACCAGGCTCTTTTAAATAATTCATTGGGTAATTTTAACCAGGCATTTGGTTATGAGGCACTTCATTCCAACTTAACCGGTATTTACAATACAGCGGTCGGAAGCAATGCTCTCTATTCCAATATCAACGGTTATAACAACCATGCGTTTGGAACTGAGGCACTTTATTCCAATGCATCTGGTTGGTACAATCTGGCATTGGGAAATAAGGCACTTTATTCCAACACGACAGGTGACAACAACACGGCCGGCGGTCATTCTGCCCTTTATTCCAACACAACAGGTCATTCAAATGTCGCAATCGGAGTCGGTGCTTTATACAGCAACACTGTCCAGAGTAACCTGGTAGCAATCGGCGACAGCACCTTGTACCACACTGATATGGTTCAATCATTCAATAATGTCGCCATCGGCTCCAAAGCACTCTATGCTAACACCATTGGTAATAATAATACGGCGTGCGGATACAGGGCACTTTATGATAATACATTTGGAAATAAGAATACGGCAGCCGGAAGCTTTGCTCTTTATCATAATACAAATGGTTATGATAATACGGCTCTGGGATCAAATGCACTTAATTCTAACACGGGAGGTGACCATAACACCGCCTCCGGAAACGAATCACTCTATCACAACACGACAGGTAGTAATAATACTGCTATTGGATACAAGGCATTGTTCTATAATGTAGAAAATAATCGCAGTACGGCTATTGGTTTCGAAGCAATGCATTATGCGGACAACAGGGAGACAAATTCCAGGGAGACCTATAATACAGCTGTTGGATATGGTGCGCTTGAGGGCAGCACTACTGCTGCAAACAACACCGGTCGGTACAATACGGCCATAGGTGATGAGGCACTTACCGCAAACGCCAGCGGAATCAGGAATACGGGCACCGGATGTTCTGTACTTAATTCCAATACAAGCGGTTCCTATAATGCCGCTTTCGGAAATGAGGCACTCCGGGATAACACGATCGGCTATTTCAATGTAGCTGTCGGTCTGTGCGCACTGGCAAGCAATACAAACCGGAGCAACCTGGTGGCCGTGGGCGACAGCGCCCTGTACAACAACGGCCTGGGCGCATCCGGTGACCAGGCTACAGGGAACACCGCCATCGGATCCAGGGCACTTGTGAGCAATACGACCGGTTACCGGAATACAGCCAGCGGATACAAGTCACTGCAGGCCAATACAACCGGAAACTGGAACACGGCCAACGGTTACCAGGCTTTGTATTTAAATTCAACAGGCTCCGATAACCAGGCGTTCGGACCCCAGGCACTGTATTATAACACGACAGGCAGCCACAACCATGCGATCGGAAGAGGTGCCCTGTTCAACAACACGACCGGCTACTCCAACATTGCCATTGGTACCAGGGCGCTGTTTGAAAATACCGACCGGAGCAACCTGGTGGCCATCGGCGACAGTGCTTTATACAAAAACGGATTGAATGTCCTAATACCCCTCGATGCAACAGGAAACACTGCCATCGGATCTAAAGCCCTCCGGTATAATACAAACGGGTATCGTAATACTGCGATTGGTTACCAGGCACTTTATTCCAACACTTCCGGGACCAATAATGAGGCAACCGGTTCTCTGGCACTTTATTCCAATACTACCGGGAAAAATAATACCGCAATGGGAACAGGTTCTTTATACTCAAATTCCGAAGGATGGTATAATATTGCTATTGGCCCGGAAGCTTTGTATAATAATACCACCCATGATAATAATACAGCCGTGGGAACGGGTGCTTGCTCTTCCACCAATTCAAATAATAACACTGCTGTCGGTTATTACGCAGGGAACTTACATACGTTTAGCAACGGAACATTCCTTGGAGCAAATGCCTATCCCGATGATAATGGGTACACCAATTGCATGGCACTTGGGTATGACGCAAAAGCAACAGCTTCCAACAGGGTGGTCATTGGAAATACTTCTGTGACCAGCATCGGAGGATCCGTTGGTTGGACAAATTTTTCAGACGGTCGTTTCAAGAACAATATCCGTGAAGATGTTCCCGGCCTGGAATTCATCAATCAGCTGCGGCCCGTCACCTATACGCTGGATGTTACCTCATTGAATACCGATCTGAATAAAAACAGACCGACTACCCTGCGGGAAGGGGAAAAGCCCAGGATGGAGTCTCAGGAAGACATCGAAAACCGTCTGGCCAAGGAAAAGATCGTGTACACCGGCTTCATCGCCCAGGAAGTGGAAGCGGCGGCCCGGGCGATCGGATATGACTTCAGCGGGGTGGATGCACCGCAAAACGCAGATGGCCACTATGGACTCCGGTACGCTGAGTTCGTGGTGCCTCTGGTGAAGGCCATACAGGAGCAGCAGGTGATGATCGAAGCACTTCAGGAGGAAGTGAGGCGGTTAAAGGAAAAGCAGGCTGCTAAATAAGATCAAAAAGCAAAAAGCAAATTTCAAAAAACAAAAAGCAAATTTCATCATTACTTTTGATCTTTGAAATTTACTCTTTGCTTTTTGATTTTACCATAATGAGGCCACGAGCTGAGCTAGTAGAGCTTTTAGTTATGGGCCACTGATCCGATGATCCACAACGGCAAATTGATCCGCTATACCACGTTCGCCCTGCTGTATTTCGCACAGGGCAGCATCCTGGGGTATTTCACCGCGCTGAACGCCCTTTACCTTCTTTCGCACGGTCTTTCAATGAGCCATGCAGGACTTTTTTCCGCCATTGCCCTCATTCCCCTGATCCTGAAGGTCTTCCTGGGAATGCTGAGCGACAGGGTCAACTTCCTGGGAATGGGGCACCGGAAACCATACATCGTAGCGGGATTACTGTTGCAGGCCAGCATGCAGGTCATTTTTCCCTTCATTCATCCGGCCGAATCCTTCGGATGGCTGGTGGTCATCGGCTTCCTCAGTCTGACAGGCATGGCACTGTACGACACCTGCACCGATGGTCTTGCCATTGATATTACGCCCGCCGAGGACAGAAGCCGGTTGCAGGGGATCATGGTTGCGGGCCGGGCGATGGGCATCGTCCTCATTGCGATGCTGGCAGGGATCCTGTCGGACCTGTCGGATTGGAAATGGGTCTTCTGGATGCTGGCAGCTATGACGTTGCTACCCCTGCCCTTCATCCTTACCTTCCACGTTCCGCCCCATCCGCAGGAACGCAGTTTCGACTGGAGTGCATTCCGCATCTTCCGGGAAAAACCCATCATCGCCCTGGCATTCCTTGGTCTGATCAGCTCCCTGATCACCGGCGGCACCAACCAGCTGGTGAATCCCTTTTTAAAGGAGAGCTTCAACATCTCTTATACCTCCGCAGGATTCTATTCGGCGGTCTTTGGGCTCGGAATGATCGGGGGAGGATTCACCGGGGGACGGCTGATCCGGAAGACCGGAAACCGTCGGGCCGTGATCACTGCCCTTGTGGCCTCTCTGGTTTCGATCCTTGCACTGACACGCATCGTCAGTCCTGATATGGCCTGGCCTCTGCTTTTTTGTTTCGGGCTTTCGTACGGATATTACGAAACGATTTTTTTTGCCACTTCCATGTCGATGACCCATATCCGCATCGCAGCTTCCATGTTCGCCATTCTGATGGCATTTGCCAACCTGGGTTCTGCCATCGGGCTTGTGGGCGGGGCAAGACTTTCAGAGTTCATCGGTTATCGATGGACCTTCGTGGTGTTCGCACTGCTGAACCTGCTGGTGATTTTCCTTTTACCCGCACTTTTCGGAAAAAGGAAATTGAAGATGAAAGAAAGCTAATCCCTCTCAGAAGAACACCTTGAACTCCACTCTTCTGTTCTGGGCTCTTCCGGCAGCCGTATCGTTGCTTTCCACAGGCAGTGTTTCGCCAAATCCTTTGGCAACCATTCTGGTAGCTGATATTCCCTTATCGGTCAAATATTTCTTCACAGCATTGGCACGACGCTGTGACAGGTCCATATTTGACGCATCATCACCCTGTGAATCAGTATGACCATTGATCTCCAGATTGTATTCCGGATTCTCCTGCATGATGTTGACCACGTTGTCCAGAATGGGGTACGAAGAGACCTTGATGACATCTTTTGCAGTTTCAAAGTTGATACCTCTCAATGCCTGATCGAACACCTTCTGGGTTTCTTCCTTAACAGCCGGGCAGCCTTTGTTCTCAACAATACCTGCAACCGTTGGACACTTGTCGTCAATATCCACAATGCCATCCCCATCGGTATCAGGGCAACCTTTCAGCTCCTTTGGTCCTTTATCGTTAGGGCATTGGTCATCAGCGTCAGCAATTCCATCTCCGTCGGTATCGGGACACCCTTCAAACAGAGCTATTCCCTTCACGGTAGGACATTTATCATCGGCATCTTTGATACCATCACCATCTGTGTCGGGGCATCCCCTGAAAGCGGCAGTTCCCTTCACCGAAGGACAATCATCTTCAGAGTCCTGGATCCCGTCACCATCTGTATCGGGACAGCCATTGAAGGTTTCAATTCCAGCCACCGTCACACATTTGTCAAGGTAATCGGGTATACCATCTTTGTCGGCATCCACCGGGCAGCCATCCTCCGTTACGCTGATACCCAGCGGAGTATTCGGGCAAAGGTCAAATTTATCCGGTACCCCATCTTTATCTTTATCTCTGAACGGTTCGCAAAACGTGAGATCCAGACCTATGGCAAATACCTGTGTGAATTTGCCATAGGTTTCGGTCACCGGTATGGTCATTTCATCCGTGAAAGTATAGGAATAGTCCTTTTCATCATCCTTATAATAAACCAGCATGCAACCAAGGTTCAAGCCGATCTTGGGTGTGATCTGCCAGGCGCCACCGAAACCAACGGTGTTGGAGGTAAGGCTGTAGCTAAGATTCGACTGATAGTCCTGCATCACATCGCTGGCTGAATAAATGTAACCAGCACTGACCAGGAACTTTTTGGAGATGTTGTATTCAAGCCCGGCTCCCAGTTCCCACATATTATGATCAATAAGCGACTCGTTATTGATGTATTGACCCAGGTCGTTGGTCTTGCCATAATTGGCCTGTTTATCCCAGTAGTAATTAAAATCGGCATAGGCCCTGAACTTATTCGTTAAGGGATAAGAAGCTCCGACTGCCAGCATGCCGGGCAGATCGCTGCTTGATTTCTCACCATCGGGGAACATGCCTGTATCGTCGGTTTTCGTGTCATTGGTCACGTCGATCTTTGTCAGGAATTCATAGCGCAGGGATAAAGTCAGTTTCTTCGCCAGGGTAAGATTTGCGGCAATGATGGGCGTAATGCCTGATCCGGTTTGTTCGGCATCCACTTCCTTATCACCGGTCTGAGCCGCAAGTCCATCCATCTGACCCGCTCCTGCCGTGGCTTTGGTGGCAGTGGCATCGAAGATCGCCTGAGAATCCCCGATCGGAGTATCCACCGGTTGTCCGGCACCCTGGAGGGCCTGTTCAAAGCCTGCCTGTTGCTCTGCCGTAATAAAACCCAATGAGGCTATCTGTTCATAGGTATAACCACCCAGCCCGGCAGTGGTCAGCTGCTGGGCACCGGCAGAGGCCATGGTATAATTTGAGGCAATACCTGTATAGTAGTCCGACATTTCCATTCCCCAATCTTGTGCGCGTACGAACTGAACGCCACCGGGGTTCACCATAATGTTGCGGATACTTCCCTTGTAGGTGTTCTTTACGGTAACATAGCGTAATCCCACATAAAGAGAGACCACCGGTGAAACCTCATAGGAGAGCCCTCCCTGGTATCCGAAGTAGACCGAAGTGCCTTCAAAACTAATATCGGCCTTGTAATCCGTGACACCGAAATCGCTGTTCAGCATCGGGACAAGATTGGAAATGGGAATTTCAAATTCGGGCACACCCTCGTCGTATTTCGCTCCCCCTCCTCCGCCAATCGGGTTGAATCCAAAAGACAGGGCAAATTTTCCGAACTTATAACCAGCATAAAAACCCGGAAATACAGGAGCTGATACATCTCCTGTGTACTTTGCTGTCGGGGCGCCATGCAGATAGGGATAGCTGTTCTTGATCGTGTTTGTTTGAAAAATGGTCTGGTTGTTCAGGGATAGGAAAAGTCCGTTGCACAGATTGGTCAGGCCAGCCGGATTATAATACACTCCATCCAGTCCAAAAGCCGCGTTTCGTGCTCCCAGCCGAATAAAGGCTGCACTCTGGTTTGTGTTGGTCACAATGCCTCCGGCCATGGCATAAAGGCTTATGGAGAACAATACCGTGAACAGGTAAAATGTTTTTTTCATGGGATAGGTTTTAGTTCATGTTCATTAAGGGAAGGAATCACAATTCCCGTCGCAATAATATTTCGCAATATTAAAATGAAAAATCAACGTTTCCAAATTTTGATGAATTGCATTGCTGATGCAGAGGTTGTTGTACTTTTATGGGTTAATAATTACCAAGATGAAATTACTCGCCATTATTACCCTGATCAGTATCCTTTTTCTTGCTGGATGCAAGCCTCCGTCCGATGCTGAATTCGGCTCTGTAAGCCGCGTCGCATCAGGCAAGCCCGTATCTGTGATGCTGACCAGTTACAGCACGACCCTTCTTGCTGATGGCCGGGATGAGACCCGTCTTCGCATCGCCGTCACCGACAGCCTTGAACGTGAAATCACCACTGCAACGGATTCCATCAGGATCTATGTGACAGGGAAAGGCAAGATCATCCATAATGATGGCAGCGAACTTTCATACCGTATGGATACGACCGGACAGGAGTATGCACTTTGTCAGCTGAAGGATGGAATCTGTAACCTCCTGTTCAGAACAGGTACCGAACCCGACAGGGTCAAGGTTGAAGCAAGGGCGGAAGGTATGTGGCCCGGCAGTCACGAGATTCATACCATACCTGCTGATGTTGTTATGATGAAGCCGACTTCGGAGCAATGTCCGCCCACTGCAAAACCAATCGACCGGATGATCGGTGCGGATATATCCTTTCTGCCCCAGCTGGAGGATCGGGGAACGACATTTACAGAAAACGGGGTACAAAAAGATGCCCTTTTGCTGTTGCAGGGCCATGGGTTCAACTATATCCGTCTGCGTATCTTTGTCGATCCCGCGCATGAAAAAGGCTATGCTCCCGGTAAGGGCTACTGCGGGCTTGACTATACCCTTGCCATGGCGCGCCGGATTGAGGATGCAGGAATGAAGCTGCTGCTGAACTTCCATTACAGCGACTACTGGGCCGATCCTCAACAGCAATACAAGCCCCACACCTGGGAAAAACTGGATTTTGAATCGCTGAAAGATTCAGTAAAGACCTATACTTCGAATGTTATCCGTGCGCTTCAGCAGCAGGGTACGCTGCCTGCCGTGGTACAGGTGGGCAATGAGATCAACCACGGCATGCTCTGGCCCGAGGGGTATATCAGTCGTCCGGATCAGCTGGCAGAACTTCTGAAAGCAGGGGTGGAAGGTGTGAATGCCGTTGATCGCGGCATCCCCGTCATGATGCATATTGCCCTGGGAGGACAGAATGAGGAAGCCGTGTTCTGGCTGGATAACATGATCGCACGCGGTGTTGAATTTGACATCATCGGACTCTCCTATTACCCGCGCTGGCACGGCACCCTGGAAGATCTCCGGAATAACCTGCTCGACCTGGCCCGGCGGTACCATAAACCCCTGAACGTGGTCGAATACTCTGTATTTAAGAAAGAGGTGCACGATATCGTTTTCAGCCTTCCCGATGCATTGGGCAAGGGCGCCTGCATCTGGGAACCGCTCAACTGGCGAAGCGGACTGTTCAATCAAAATGAGGAGGTTACGGACTTGTTCGCGGTGTACGATGAAATCAACAGGAAGTATTTGAATGACGAATAGAGGGATGCTTACTTCATAAAGAAAAGATACCCGACAAAGATCGCTGCGATGATCCCGGCAAGGTCGGCGATAAGCCCGCATCCGACTGCATGGCGTGTCTTGCGGATGTTAACGGATCCGAAATAAACGGCGATGATGTAAAACGTGGTGTCGGTGGCGCCCTGAAAAATGCAGGAGAGGCGTCCAACGAACGAGTCGGCGCCGTACTGGCTCATGGCATCCACCATCATCCCCCGTGCCCCGGAACCGCTCAGCGGTTTCATAAGCGCAGTGGGGAGCGCTGCAACAAACTCCCCGTCTGCACCCAGTACATTGACAAACCAGCGGATACCATCCACCATGGCATCCATCGCACCAGAGGCACGAAACACACCCACGGCCACCAGTATGGCGATAAGGAACGGAATGATCTTCACAGCGATCCAGAATCCCTCTTTGGCTCCTTCAATAAAGGCCTCGTAGACATTGATTTTCCTGTAAACAGCAAGGGCGATGAATGAGATAATGATGGCGAAAAGGATGAAATTGCCTGCAACAGAGGAGATGGCACTCACCTGTTCCTGGGGTATGGAAGAAAAATACCAGATGATCCCTGCCACCAGCAGGGTGAAGCCACCCAGGTAGGTGAGTACAACCCGGTTGAGAAGGTTTATCCGCTGGATCAATGCCACCGAAATGAGTCCCACCATGGTTGAGAAAAACGTGCTGAGGAGAATGGGAATGAAAATGTCGGATGGGTCTGCAGCGCCCATCTGGGCACGGTACACCATGATACTGATCGGGATGATGGTCAGCCCGGAGGTGTTCAGTACCAGGAACATGATCATCGGATTGGAGGCGGTCTCCTTGTTCGGGTTGATCGACTGCAGCTCGGTCATCGCCTTTAATCCCAGCGGGGTGGCGGCATTGTCGAGCCCCAGCATGTTGGCCGCGATATTCATCATGATGGCCCCCGATGCCGGGTGATCCCTGGGTATGTCGGGAAAAAGACGCCGGAACAGGGGCCCGATGACTCGGGACATCAAGGTGACGATCCCTCCCTGTTCACCCACTTTCATCAGACCCAGCCAGAGTGTCATCACCCCGGTCAACCCCAGGGAGATCTCAAAACCGGTTTTGGCCATGTCGAACGTGGCATTCATCATGGCCGGAAAAATCTCTGTATTACCGAAAAAGATCAGTTTGATCCCCCCCAGGATGAAGGCAATAATAAAGAAAGCAACCCAGATGTAATTCAGCACCATACCAGTGGCAATGGATGAAGCAAGCCCTGCGAAGATAATGAAAGGCTGGATTTATGATGCAGTAGCGAGAAAATTTAACTCCAGGCAGGCAGTCTGGCTTACTTTTCAGACTGGTGGGAAGCAAGGATCTGACCGGAGACCTTCTCGAACAGACTAAAGGCTTCCTTCACATACTTTGCTTCCACGTCAGCAATATGAGGGATGGGTTGTTTTGTTCCGGGCATCAGGACGTTCATCACATAGTCCACCTTTTTTTTATCCTGTTCATTCCGGGCATGAAGCATGACGTCCCTGTAGCCGTTGTAATCCATCACATAGATCCTGTCAAAGTCATCAAAATCCGATGGTCCGAAAAGCCGGACGAGATGCTGGCTGAGGTCAATTCCATGTTGCTTTGCCAGATCCAGCGTGACCGGATCAACGGGTTCTCCGATCAAATGGGGCTCCAGTCCTGCCGAATCGATAAAAGCGTGGATGTTCCTTTCCTGAAATTTTTTCTGTAAAATGCCGGCCGCCAAAGGGGAACGACACGTATTATGGTTGCAGACAAATAAGATTTTGATCATAGTACGTAATCTGGTTAGCTAAAATACACCTGATTTTAAAAGACAAGAGGTTTAAGGGCCTTCCTTGCTTAGAAGTCATAAAATTACTCCATTTTAGCATTACGTGAAGAAAATTCACGATAAATTTTGATTTCAATGATCCTACCTTGCTCAGGCTGTGCGTGATTCATTTCGGAATGTCATCAGCCCGACCGACATGAGGATGCTGGTTGCCAGGATGACCAGAAACAATAGTCCGTTGTCGATACCAGGAATTCTAAAAGTGCCGGGAATGGTCAAAAACAATAAAATACTGATCAGTCCCCGGGGAATTATGAAGAGTTCAGGCCTCAGGCCCGAACGGTTGAAGCATTTGAGGTACACTGCACGGATGAAATAAATGACAGCCAGAATGATCAATCCGTACCTGGCGACTCCCCAGTTGTTCAATTCATGGAGGCTGATGATAAATCCAAAGATGACGAAAAAAAAGGTTCGCACCAGGAAGGCACTTTCTGCCGATAAACGGTGAAGCTGAAGGAGATCTTCCCTGTATCTGGGATACATAAAATATTTCCTGAAAAATGGCAGCCGGATCTGGTCCGCATTGTTCAAAAACAATCCCAGAGCCAGCACGATGATGAGGGTTGACAGGTGCCACAATCGGCCCAGACTGTAGACCAGGATCAGGATGGCCAAAATCAGGAAAAATTTAACCGGGTGATTGATGCGCCCGATGATGTACAGGAGCAGAAGGCAAAAAACGGAGGAGATCACCACGATGATAAGGGTATCCAAACCGAGCCACACAAAAGAGGAGGTATTTATCTCTTCATTGATTAACAGAAAGTTAAACAGAACAATGCCAAGAATGTCGGAGAAGGTTGACTCATAAACAACGAATTCCTTCTTCTCCCTTTCAAGGTTGGAGACCGACGGGATGGCAATGGCAGAGCTGATCACGCTGAACGGAACCGCGTTGAGGAAACAAATCTGGTAGGGGAAATCCGTGAGCAGGTGGATGATCCATCCGATCAGAGCTGCGGACGCAAGAAGTATGATCAGCGCTGATAAAAACGACCTGCGTATCAGTTTGTTCCGGTTCTTTTCATACTTGAGTTCAAGTGCACCTTCGAACACGATCAAAATGAGTCCCACGGTGCCCAGGGTAGGAAGGATGACAAAAAGGTCAATTGTGGGCAGATGAAATGCCGTTACAATGATCTGCAGTCCAATCCCCGTCAGAAGCAGCAGTAAAACGGAGGGAAACCTGGTCCGGCGTGCTATGATATCGAACAGGTAAGAAAAGATGATCAGACTGCTGATGATGATCAGGATCGTATAGGTATTCATCGTGTTTGATTAATCATCCCATTTCAATTTCACTCCACGATCGCAATCTTTTCACGCCATCTTAAAGTTCCTGCCTCTATTGATAAAAGATAAAGACCGGGGCAATACCGACCGGTATCCAGTTGAAAAAACTGATCACCGGCATGCAGATCAGCACTCATTTCAAATACCAGTTGTCCTGATGAGGAAAATAGATGATAACAGGCTGTCAATGACTCAGGGAGCGTAAAGGCCACATTAAGCTGATTGATTACGGGATTTGGAAAAGCTTTCAGCTGATCCCTTTCGGGAAGCACGTTGTCGCCTGTGCCCATGAACGCCGGCGGAAAAAAACAGGGTAACATTACATCAAGGGTGGCGCGCCAGAGGCCCCAGCTGTGTCCTTCCGGCAACTCCTGCCAGGAGAGCGCATAACCGTTGCTGAGCAGAAAATCGCGGAAATCACGCATATTTTGCCATAGGCTCTCGTAGGTGCCCCAGATCGAAACCCATTGGACCGGCTTCACCTCCCCCAGGGTGATCAACTGGTATGCCTCATAATTGTTCGGTTGAAAAGCGGCAGAGTGCAGTCCGCATTTTCCGAACAGGTCGGAATGATGATAACTGATCAACGCGGAAATGTTTCCGCCGTAAGAATCCCCGATCACGGCGCGGGCATTGGGTTGTGCCAGAGTAAGGTATTTCCCGTCGATGTAAGGAACCAGCTCGCTGGCAAAAAAGGACTGGTACTCCTCCCGGAGCCCTCCTGCATACTCGGTGTTCCGGTCGTTGGGACGCACGAACACGCCAATCACCGGGCAACAGAGTGCACTGTCGATCAGGTTGTCCAGTACCCTATCGGCATAACCCAGGCTAATGTACTCATAACCATCCTGAAAATAAACTGCAGGATATCGTGTGGTAAGTAACGGGTCGTACCCTGCCGGAAGATAAACCTTCAGCTGAAACGACTTATTGACAAAGGTGCTGAAAATCTGATCGGTCACGACGGTTCCCATTTCTATCCCCGGGTAGGTCTCTATTTCCCAGGGTTGCACATATTCCGGCATGGCCAGCTCTGAATTCGGTCCATAGCCTCCCGATACCGTATGAGGATTTAAAGGATCCAGCACCCAGTTGGAGCCATTCAGAACATACTTGTAATCCAGCCGGGCATCCATTTCAAATTTTTTCGAAAAATGGAAAAAATCTGTCCCATTGATCTTCGTAAGGCTGTCTGTTGCGGGATTCCATCCGTTAAAATCCCCGGCGACCTGCACCGTTGCGGCATTTCCACGGTAGATGAAACGCACCGTATCGGTGGTGATGTACGGAAATCCTGAAGGTGCAGCTGCTACCATGAAGCTGTCAACAACCGGGGTGCGCTGGTTCTCAGGAAGAGCATCCAAATGTGCAATGAAAGCGTCAAAGCTCTGCGGCCGACATTGAAGTGTTACTAAAAAGAACGCAATACCAGCAAAAAACCATTTTTTCATAAAAGACAAGATTATAAAGGGTCATAAAAATACGAAAAATTCTATCCCGAACATCGAACATCGAACATTGAACATCGACAATCGACAATTTACAGGGCCGGATCCCTGCTTGCGCAGGGATGACGCTCGCCCACTCATTCCTCCCCATAAGGAACCGTCATTCCTGCGAAAGCAGGAACCGTCATTCCTGCGAAAGCAGGAACCTGATGAAAGCCAAATTCCAAATCCTTTAATTTCAATATGAGACATATCCCAATTTTCTCTACTTTTAATGCTCCATTTCTTTTATTAAACAACATTCCTTGAAACCAACAAATCCAATCAGAGCCATTGCATACCTTCTGTGCTTCACCTTTTCCGTGACCCTGTTTTCCCAGGATCTGATCCCTCCTGCCTTAAAGGACGGTTTCAATCAGGTGACTTCCTGCGATGAGCTCTCATCCTTCATTCATCTGCTCGATGATCATTCGGATTTACTGAACGTGGAGGTCATCGGGCAATCCGTGAAAGGAAGGAACCTTTATGCACTGATGTATTCCTCCTCCCGGTTCGGTAAGGACCAATCAAAGATCAGGGTGCTGATCTTTGCCCAGCAACACGGCAACGAGCAATCCGGCAA
Organism: Bacteroidales bacterium; assembly: GCA_035342335.1. NCBI lineage: Bacteria > Pseudomonadati > Bacteroidota > Bacteroidia > Bacteroidales > Bacteroidales bacterium. The sequence continues at coordinate 114,091 of DAOQWY010000005.1, read as the reverse complement.
GGAGGGGGCGTTGCTGCTGGCAGCGGAACTGCTCAAACCGGAGAACAGATACCTCTTCGACAGGATGGATCTTGCACTGATCCCACAGGTCAATCCTGACGGATCCGAACTCAACCAGCGTCGCAACGGGAACAATATGGATCTGAACCGCAACCACCTGATCGTTACTGAGCCGGAAACAAGGGCCCTGCACGCTCTTTTCGACAGGTACCTGTTTGAGGTGACCCTGGATGTTCACGAATATTACCCATACGGAGGGGAATGGGAAAAATACGGATACAGAAAGAATTTCGACATCACGGTCGGCGCGGTCACTAACCCGAACATCTCTGAACGAATCAGGGGATTTTCGAACGATGATTACCTTCCCTATATCTTTCATTACCTGAATGAAAGGAATTTCTCCTCCTTCGTCTATTGCCCGGGTGGCCCACCGGAAATTGCCTATATCCGGCACAGTACATTCGATATCAACGACGGACGTCAATGGCCCGGCATCCAGAACACTTTTTCCTTCATCCAGGAGGGAATGAATGGCGAAGACAGCAACCTGGCAAACCTCCACCACAGGGCAGAAGGACAGATGGCTGGCATGCGCGGAATGCTTGAATTCGCTTATGTGCATTCTGATAAAATCAAAGATCTCGTTGCTTCTGAAAGGGGAAAACTGCTGAAGGGGACTGCCGGACAGCTCGTATCCATCCAATCGGAACATGTCAGCGACGGAAGGCAGCTTGTCATCTCACTTTATTCCTACCACTCGAAAACGGATACGACGGTTACCGTTGTGGACTATCGCCCCGTCGTCAGATCAATCCATGATGTTTCAAGGCCTTACGGATACCTGATCCCGAAAGGATCAGACGAACTTGTCGGCTGGGCCAGGCGCCAGTCGCTTAAAATAGTTTCGCTCAAAGCAAAGGGGAGTTTTCTGACCGAACAGTATTTTATTACAGCGATCGACTCGATCGATTTTGAAGGGGATATCATCATCAATCCCCAGGTTTCAGGGATGGAAACCAGCGGGGTAACAACACCCGGGAACTATTATTTCATTCCCGCCAACCAGCTGAAAGGCAACCTGATCGTCCTGGCGCTGGAACCCAGATCCATGCTGGGGCTGGCGACGTACGAGAAGTATGCACATCTTATGCAATCCGGAAAGAATTACCCTGTACTGCGGGTAATAAAGAAATAAGGACTGTAACCTGATTGTTTCACATGATAAAACCGCCATTATGCGTATTGAAAGAATAGAGCTGCGCCATGTCAAACTGGTTCTTGTAAGTCCGTTCGTGACCTCCATGGGAACCGAGTACGATGAAGAACATATCATTGTCAGGGTTGATGCCGAAGGGATAACCGGATGGGGAGAGAGTGTCGCCGAGGGCACGCCATTCTACTCTTACGAAACGGTGGATACTGCGTGGCACATCCTGAAAGATTTTCTGATCCCGTCAGTGCTGGGTAAAGACATTGTCCAGGTGGGTGACGCCATCAACGCATATGCGAAAGTCCGCGGGCACATGATGGCAAAAGCAGGGTTGGAAGCTGCCCTGTGGGATGCGCTGGCCAAAGCTGCCAACAAATCCCTGTCACAGATGCTGGGAGGAACCCGGAAAAAGATTGACGTGGGCGTGAGCATTGGGATCCAGCCTTCGGTTGCGGGCCTCATCGGGAAAGTGGAGGAATATCTTCGCGAGGGATACAAGCGGATCAAGATCAAGATTGCCCCGGGTTTCGACCTGCAATTTGTGGAAGCACTGAGGAAAGAGTTTCCGGATCTGATGCTGCAGGTGGATGCCAATTCGGCCTATACGCTTGAGGATACCACCCTGTTCAAAAAAATGGACGGCTACCATCTTCTGCTGATCGAGCAACCGCTGGGTTACGATGACATCTATGACCACTCAAAGCTCCAGCGCGAGTTGGAGACACCCATCTGTCTCGATGAAAGTATTCATTCACTGGATGATACCAGGGCAGCCATTGAACTCGACAGTTGCAGGGTGATCAATATCAAACCAGGTCGTGTGGGTGGTTTCACGGAGTCGATCCTCATTCATGACTACTGTGCTTCCAGGGGTATCCCCGTATGGCACGGCGGCATGCTGGAATCAGGCATTGGCAGGGCAGGAAATGTTGCACTGGCCTCTCTCCCAAATTTCACACTGCCCGGAGATATCTCCGCCAGCAGCCGGTATTACAAGGAGGATATCGTGGAGCCCGCCTTTTTCGTGAACAGCGACGGAACCATGGATGTGCCTGTTCATCCGGGCATCGGAGTTGAAGTAAAGATGAAAAGCCTCGACAGCGTTACGGTCAGAATGGGGGCCTGGAAAAAAAGCTGAGCATCGGGTCAGCCGACCAGCATTTTTCCGTTGGCCATCAGCTTAACGATCTCAAATTCCTGATTCAACAACAGCAGATCCGCATCATACCCTTGCCGGATGAATCCTTTTCGCGGCAGTTTCAGGATGTCGGCCGGGTTCGAGGTGACAGGCTGCAGAGCCTGTTCCAGCGGGATCTTTTCCATCTGCACTGCATCCCTTACCTCACGCAGGTTGGACGAAGGCAGTCCCATCTCCAGTTTGACCAGCTTTCCGGTCTCGGGATCGAATCCCGGCAGGGAGCCGCAGGCATCCGAGGTAAAGGTGATATGGCCCAATGGCACCCCGCTTTCCAAAAGAAGCTTCAATGCGGTTGACGGTTTGATTTCCTCATCCGGATAATACGGGTACGAACTGGTGGTTATGTCGACATAACCCTTTTTGCCGTAGACTTTCGCATCCTCGAAAATATAGTGATTACGGTTGCAGTGTGTAGGGACGAACTGTTTATATCCCAGCTGACTCTGTTTTATCACCTCGTGAACGGGCCGGAAAGGATCCCTTGCATCGCCCATGTGCAGGTTCACAATGCCGGCTTTCCCTCCAATCATTCCAGCCACCCGGGCCTGCGCAGCAATTCGGGCAAGTTCTCCTATTGAAGGGACCGATGACCGGTGATCGGAGATCGCCAGTTCCCCGACACCGATGATCTCCTCGAAAAGGATGATATCCCGCATGACATCCCCGGTGATGGTGGGCGGAGGCACCTGGTAGGCTCCGGTGTACATCCAGGCCGACACGCCTTGCTCCCTCAGCGTTTTCACCTTCATCAACACACTTTCCACGGTCCGTGTGACCCCGTCCGTTCCCAGGCACCCGATCACGGTGGTCACCCCGGCATCCAGCATCATTTCCACTTGCAGCTCCGGCATCCGGCTGGCAGGTCCACCTTCCCCTCCTCCTCCTGTTATATGGACATGGGAATCGATCAAACCTGGTACAAGCCAGCATCCGGTGCAATCAACCACTCGTACCTGATGGCCGGGAGGCATTTCAAGATGATCCGACAAGGCCAGAATTGATCTGCCGCCAGTAAGGAGGTCTTTTATACCAAGATATGCAGTACTGTAAACCTGTGCATTTTTGAACAATGTGAACATCGGGATTTATTTTGATCAACAAATTTGTTAAAAAAACAGCAGTGCACCATCATTTTTTCTTTCCAAATTCCTATTTTAGCCCAGTATTAAGATCAACATCATCTTTATTTAAGTTCAGGCAATGTCAAAAACAAAAATATTGTTCATCATGGCAGGAATATCACTTTTATTCCAGGCTGTGAGCCAGACACAACCATTGGGTAACCTGGTGATCGTTGGAGGAGGGCTCGAGGATGGCAATAAAAGCATTTATGATCAGTTCATTGGATTTGCCGGTGGTGCCGGGCAAGGAACCTTCGCCATCATTCCTTCCGCCAGCGGGGCACCTGTGCAATCCTATGTCAGTTTTCGGAATATATTGATCTCTTACGGGGTTCATCCGGAACACATCCATCTGATCAACATTGCCCTGATGGATGATGACAGCACCGCAACGGTGGATGAATCGGAATGGAAGGATAACGGGGATGATCCCGCCCTGGCCGGCCTTGTCGGGCAGTGCAGCGCCGTATGGTTTTCCGGCGGGGATCAGTCACGGACCGTAAAAACGCTGGTCAGACCGGACGGAAGCAACAGCAGGGTCCTGGAAGCCGTATGGGAGGTGTACCGTTCGGGGGGAGTTGTGGGCGGAACCAGTGCCGGGGCTGCGATCATGAGCGAAACGATGATTGGAGGAGGCAACAGCCTGGCAGCCTTGACCCGGGGTGTGATCACGGATTACCAGGGGAATGATTTTCCTGACGGAGGCGGTGTCCTCCTGCTGAAAGGGCTCGGTTTTTTTCCAAACGGAATCATCGATCAGCATTTTGGTGCGCGCGCCCGATTCGGGCGGCTTGTCGTGGCCCTGATGGATGAAACTTACGGACACATCCATGGTTTCGGCATTGACGAAAATACGGCGTTGATCTATAGCAGCAGCAAAAATCTGATCAACGTGGCAGGCACCGGAGGTGTTACGATCATCAACCGGGCAGATGCCACCATTTCCTACGTACAGGGCCTTCCGAACATTGAGAACCTGTCGGTCAGCTATCTGGAAGAAGGTGACGTCTATGACTGCACTACCGGGATGATCACCCCTGCCGATGGCAAGAAACCCACCCGTGGCAACGAATACCACAACATACCCAATCCCGGTCAGGCAGGGATCCTGTCAGGTTACTCCGAAACATTCCGTGACTTGCTCACCATCAACCTGATGGATAACAAAGGAAGCGATTCGGTTCGCAACATCACCTTTTACGATGACCGCTCAGGATTCCAGGTTACGCTGAGCAAAAATCCTGAAAGTGTAGGATTTTACGCCGAACAGCCGTACGGTACCGAAAGGTACACCGTAGCCAACGTGCGCTTGGATATCGCTCCGGTCAGGGTCAGTATCATGCCACTGAAAAATTGAAAACAAACCAATGATCATTTCTATGAAAAAACAGTACGTTTTATTCCTTTTGTTCACCTTGTTACTTAAAACACTGAGTGCACAAGACATACCGGTGAGCGGTAAGGTGACATCGGCGTCCGACGGCAAACCGATACCCGGTGTCAATGTCGTGGTGAAAGGCAGTTCCAAAGGGACCATTTCCGACATCAACGGAAATTATTCCATGCAGGCTCCTGCTGACGGGGTGCTGATCTTTTCCTTTATCGGGATGCAGACACTGGAAATTCCTGTTGATGGAAAAAGGCAGATCAATGTCACTTTGAGTGATGCAGAGATCTCCCTGGGCGAAGTGGTGGTAGTTGGGTACAGCACTTCCAGTAAGAAGCTGATCTCCAGCTCGATTGATCTGGTTAATGAACAGGAGATCGACAACATACCCCTGAAGACGATCGACGGGGTGTTGCAGGGCCAGGTGGCAGGCCTGACGGTCAACCTGAGTTCAGGAACTCCGGGGGCCCAGTCATCGATCAAGCTCCGCGGCGGCAGTTCGATCAATGCCAGCAACCAGCCCCTGATGGTCATCGACGGCATACCGGTCATTACGGGGGAGTACGCACAGATCAGTTACCTGGGCCAGGAAACCAACGCCATGACCGACATCAATCCCAACGACATCGAGTCAGTCACCGTTCTGAAAGATGCTTCTGCCGCTGCGATCTACGGTGCACGGGCATCCAACGGTGTCATCCTGATCACCACAAAAAAAGGGAACAGGGACCGAACCGATGTGAACCTGAATTTCTATTACGGATGGCAGACCATTCCCGAGGAGCGGCTCATACCGATGATGAATGCTGCGGAGTGGAATGAATACAAGGGAACGGATGTACAGGGAATTGATACCGACTGGATGAGCGAGATCCTCCAGGCAGGGCCGGCTTCCAATACAGAGTTGTCGGTCAGCAGCGGTAACGATAAACTAAGGATGTTCATATCCGGCAACCAGTATTCCCAGGTCGGAGCTGTAAAGGGTACCGACTACAAGCGCTACAACGGACGCTTGAATGTTGATTACAAGATCGTTCCCAACCTGATGATCGGAGGGGGCGCCTCGGTATCCTATTCGGATAATTCGCGGGTTGAAGGTGATCAGACACTTTACGGTCCTCTGCCGAATGCCATGTCCATTCCTGCCATTTTCCCGGTGTACGACGCGGAAGGAAACTACGACGAATCAGGCCCCTATGCAAACCCGGTCGCCATTGCCAACGAAACGGTAAACAAAGCTTATACAAACCGTACCAATGGAAATGTATATCTGGAATATAAATTTCTGAATGGATTTATGTTTACGTCCAAATTCGGCGCCGATTTATTGAACCTTCGCGAGCACGAATACGATCCGATCACCGTCAGACAGGGCGCCAAGTACAACGGGCTGGGTATCGAAGCCACGAGCTATGTCAGCAACCTTGTTTCCAATAACGTGCTCCAGTATATTAAAAGCAAAAATGACATCCACAACTTTGACGCGCTGGTTGGCTACAGTTTTGAAAAATACAACTACCGAGACACCTATATTGAAGCGATCGATTTCCCGAATGAACAGTTCCAGTACATAGAGTCGGCTGGAACTATCCGTGCAGCCTCTTCTTCTGCGCTGAACCGCTTTTTAAACTCCTATTTCGGACAATTCCGGTATAATTACAAGTACAAATACATTTTCTCACTTTCCGCACGTGCCGATGGTTCTTCTAAATTCGGAAAAAACAACCACTACGGATATTTCCCTGCCGCATCCTTTGCCTGGCGAATGTCAGAGGAACCTTTCATCAAGGGCGTATCCTTTATCAACGAACTGAAGCTCAGGGCCAGCTATGGGATCACCGGCAACGATGGGATTTCTGATTTCGCTTCCCTGGGTCTTTACGGTGGAGGTTACAATTATGGAGGAAACTCAGGTACCGCGCCAGTTCAGCTTCCCAATCCTGATCTGAAATGGGAAACCACCTCCCAGACAGGCATTGGTCTTGATATTTCAGTTGCGGAGAGCAGGGTCAACCTGACTGCCGATCTCTATTACAACCATACCAGCGATTTGTTGCTGGCAAGGCCCATCCCGGCTTCATCCGGATACTATTCCATTTCATCCAACATCGGCACCATGGAAAACAAAGGGGTCGAACTCCTGTTGAATACGGTTAACATTGACAGGGAATTTACCTGGAACTCTTCACTTAATTTCTCACTGAACCGCAATAAGGTCCTGAGTCTGTACGAAGACCAGCCCATTGATGATCTGGGTCGCGGAGGCAACCGGGTTGAGGTCGGTGAACCCATTGGCATTTTCTACGGTTACAACTGCCTTGGCGTCGATCCCACCACTGGGAACCTGGTGTATGAAGACATCAGCGGCGACGGGATGCTGACCGCCGATGACCGGACCAAGACAGGGGATCCGAACCCGGATTTCATTATGGGATTCACTAACGTTTTCCGTTATCGATCCCTGGAGCTTTCCGTTTTCCTGCACTGGGTCCAGGGGAGGGAGATCTTTAACGGTACGTTCATCTACCTCGAATCAGGTACGGGAGAAGATAACCAGACCAAACGAATGATCGACCGCTGGAAAAAACCAGGCGATATCACTGATTTTCCACGGGTTGGCGACACCTATCTTTCCTCACGCTTCATCGAAGACGGCAGTTACCTCAGGATCAAGAATGTGACACTCAGTTACACTTTCAACCCCGACCGGATCCGGAAAGTGGGCATGAAGTCAGCCAGAGTATACGCCACCGTTCAGAACCTGTTCACCTTCACCAACTATTTGGGAATGGACCCGGAGGTTGATTATTATGGTGGTTCGAGCAGCATCATACAGGGTACCGACTTCTTTACTTACCCGCAGTGTCGCCAGGTCCTATTCGGATTCAACATCGGTTTTTAATTCTTATATACTTAGATCCAATGAAAAAAATAACATATTTTCTGATCGCCGGGGCACTGGTTCTTGGCTCGTGCAATGATCTTCTGGATATCGAGCCAACGGATGCCATTTCGGATACCGAGGCCATAAAAGACAAAACCGGTGTCAATCGCGCCGTTACCGGTGCCTATAACGCCCTCCAGCAAACGGGAAGTTATGGCCGTTACCTGGTCATTGTGGAGGACCTTGCGGCTGATAACCTGAAATGGAGCGGTACCACACAGAGTTACGGGCAGATCGACAACAACCAGATCCCCGCTGACAACACCCTTGTCGACGGGATCTGGTCATCGGCTTATGACTGCATCAACCGCGTCAACAACGTGATCTACCGCATCCCCGATATCGGTGACCTCACTCCGGCGGAGCGCGATACGTATGAAGGCGAGGCCCTGTTTCTGAGGGCATTGTGCCATTTCAACCTGGTCAGCCTGTTCGGCGGTGTACCGCTGAAAACCCTGCCGACGCTGGACCTTGCAACGATCAACCAGGCCCGCAATCCGGTGGATGAAGTGTATGCACAGATCATCGATGATCTGCTGCAGGCTGAACTCAAACTGCCTTCCTCCAGCACACCGGGAAGAGCCAGTTCGTTCAGTGCGGCAGCCTTGCTGGCCAGAGTCTACCTCACCCAGCTTCACCTGAAGAATGATCCTGCACTCGCCCAGCTGGCTGTAGCAAAAGCAGAAAAAGTGATCAATGAAGGAGGGTACGCCCTTGCACCGGCCTTTGGCGATCTGTTCACCGGCAATGCGACTGAATCCATTTTCGAGGTGATCTTTGATGCACAGAACAGGAACGTTCTGGCACAATATTTTTACCCGCGCAGCCTCCTGGGCCGATATGAGGTATCTCCCCAGACTGAATTCCTCAATAGCTGGGAAGCCGACGACACCCTGAGATTCAATGCCACGATCGCTTACGATCCTGACCATCTGCCCTACGGGTATAAATACAGGGATGTTACGGCCGGCACCGACCGGGTGTATGTACTTCGCCTCGCTGAAATGTACCTGATCAGGGCAGAAGCCCTGGCCTTTAGCAACGGTAACATCCAGACCATACAGAACGATATCAATGTCATCCGGGCCCGGGCAGGACTCCCTCCCACTGTGGCAGAAGATCACAACGCACTTAAACTGGCCATCCAATATGAGCGCCGTCACGAATTAGCTTTCGAATGCCTGCGCTGGAGCGACCTGGTGCGGACAAAAACGGCGACGGTCATCCTTGGAATCGACGAAAAATTTACGCTGTTTCCCATTCCGCTGAGTGAAATGCAGACGAATACCGATATGAACCAAAATCCCGGCTATTGATCATCATTAAACAATAAATATTACTCCCATGAAAAGAAATCTGTCCTATATTACCCTTGTCCTGACGACATTCCTTTTTCTGACAGGATGCAATGAGTGGGACCTGGATACACCTGCAGCGAGTACCATCGCGAACTTTGAATTTCAGTTGTCCAATAATGGGTACGCCCCCTGTGAAGCTTTATTCACCAATCTTTCACTGAATGCGGAAGGATACTCCTGGGATTTCGGGAACGGGCAAACTTCCAACGAAACCAGTCCAACGATTCAATACGATGAACCAGGATTGTATTCCGTTACGCTTACCTGCACACCTGTAAACGATGTTTATTATAATATGTTAAAGAAAACGCTGGTAGTCAATGTAAAAGATCCGCTTGCGGGCTTCACCCAGGTATTTTATTATACGACCCGGGGCCAGGAAAGCATTGGCCATATGGTGATCATGACCGATGACAGTCCGGTTGTTCAGGATTTTGAGGTACTGGATATGGATCTGACACGACCCTATGGATTTGCCGCCGACACTGCCCACGGCAAAGTCTATGTTGCCGACTTCTCCTCCGGTGTGATCTTTCAGTTCAGCGCCGATGGCAAAAATCCTGTCAAGATCCTGGATAAGAATGTAGCGGGACAGGAGATCGTGGGGGATCCGGAAGGGATGTTCGTATTTGAAAATAAACTCTACTGGGGTCGTACCGGCGGGATCTACCGGTGCAACCTTGACGGGACCGATCCGGAAGAATATATCAATACCGGCGGTCAACCTCCTGAATTTCCAATCGACATGCAAATCGATCCCATCTCACGAAAAATTTACCTGGTGAATGACAAAGCGGATTTTACGGGAGGATTCTTTACGGTAAATTTGGATGGTTCGGGACTCACGGAGGTGATCGAAGACGTGGACGGTTGTGCAATCGAAGTTGATTTTACGACCAGCAAAGTCTATATGGCTTTGTATCCCTCCGACGAACCTCCCATTGAAGGCGGCATTTATATGTGCAACCTTGACGGAACAGCCCTGTCAAAAATAGGTGAAACCGGATCAAAGGCAACCTGGGGTGTGACAATAGACCATTCGCGTCAGAAACTTTTCTGGGGATACAAAGTTTCTAACTCAGCCCTGGATGGTAAAATTGTGCGCTCCAACCTTGACGGCTCGCAGCCGGAAGACTGGCTCACTGGGGTGAGCCCTCATTCGATGGAAGTTGCGTGGATCAAGCTCTAAAGAATAACCATGAAAAAAAAGTTTCCGCATACGTATGTCATTGTATTTTTTGTGATTGTGCTGGCCGGTGTCCTGACCTGGGTCGTTCCCGGCGGGGCTTTTGAGCGGGAAACCATCCAGGTCAACGGTGTGGACCGTGAAGTGGTCAGAAGCGAAAGTTTCCATTACATCGGCAACTCACCACAGACCTGGCAGATCTTTTCGGCACTTTTTGACGGTTTTGTGGATAAGGCGGATATCATTGTCTTCATTCTGCTCATCGGCGGAGCCTTCTGGATCATGAACCAGACCAAAGCGATCGATATCGGCATTCATACCTTTCTGCGCCATACGAAAAAACTGGAGAAGAACCGCCTGATCCGAAGACTTGGGATTGACAATATCATCATTGTACTTTTAATGCTGATCTTCAGCATATTTGGTGCAGTCTTCGGCATGAGTGAGGAGACCATCGCCTTTACGATTATTTTTATTCCCCTGGCCATCCGGATGGGGTATGATTCCATCACGGGAGCGTGTATGTGTTATGTGGCAGCTCATTTGGGATTCGCAGGTGCGCTGCTCAATCCGTTCACCATTGGCATCGCACAGGGTCTTTCCCAGTTGCCTTTGTTTTCCGGGATTGAATACAGGCTGTTCTGCTGGGTGGTCATCAATTTTGTCGGGATCTCCTTTGTTCTCTGGTACGCGAGAAAGATCAGGAAGAATCCGAAGCGGTCCATCGTTTACCAGGAGGACGCCTACTGGCGGGAGTTAACAGGCAACCAGGAAGTCCAGGTGGAGTATCACACCCCCCGGTCAGGATGGTTCGTGTTTGGCGCACTCCAGCTGGTGCTGATCATCTTTTCGGTTTTATATCCGGAAACCACCATGAAAGTCGGGCATGCCAGCGCCACCCTGCCTATCATTCCCATCCTGGCGGCACTTTTTCTGGTCTCCAGTGTACTCTTCCTTCGGAAATCGGTGCATTTTTTCATCATCAATCTGCTGATCTTCACCATCGCCTTCCTCATTGTAGGGGTGATGGGATACCAATGGTACGTGATGGAGATCGCCACCCTGTTCTTTGTGATGGGACTGGCATCAGGCCTGGCCATGGGGTACGGTGCCAATACACTTACAAAGCATTTCCTCGACGGATCGCGTGATATTCTTTCGGCCGCTTTGATCGTGGGACTGGCGGGCGGGATCATCATCATCCTGAAGAACGGTCACGTGATCGACACCCTGTTGCATTATGTTTCGGTATCCTTGAAGGAAATGGGAAAATATGGAACCATCAGTGTCATGTACGTCATCCAGACGGGCATTAACCTGATCATGCCCTCGGGCTCAGCCAAGGCCGCCCTGACCATGCCGATCATGTCGCAGTTTTCCGATCTGATAGGTGTTTCAAGACAGGCAACGGTGATGGCTTACCAGTTTGGTGATGGGTTCACCAACATGATCACGCCCACCAGCGGGGTGTTGATGGGGGTGCTTGGCATTGCCCGGATTCCCTATGATAAATGGTTCAGGTGGATCGCACCGTTCATGCTGGTCCTGATCATCCTGGGATTTTTGCTGCTGATCCCGACGGTGACGTGGCAATTGAACGGATTCTGAATACCAGATTATACCGCAAATCTCTTCTTCACAAACGTATTGAGGAATTCAACGGTCTGATCAGTTCCCAGTACCGATGAATTGATGCACAGATGATAGGATTCGGCGTCACCCCATACCTTGCCGGTAAAATAATTGTAGTAACCTGCCCGTTTTTTGTCCGTTTTTTCGATGATCTCCCGGGCCTTAGGCTCAGGAACCTTTTTTATTCCAGCGACTCTTTTTACACGATCATCCAGGTCAGCGGTGATGAACACGTTCAGGCAGCGAGGGTGTTGCTTCAGAACATAATCCGAACACCGTCCAACGAACACACAGGATTGATTTTCAGCCAGGCCGAGGATGACATTGCTCTGGAACTGAAATAACGTTTCATTACTCAAATAATAGTTCGAGTAGATCTCATCCGCTGTCGAGCCCCGCAGACCCAAAAACGCTGCAAAGACCGGGTAGCGCTTTTTTTCGTCAGCCTTCTCGAAAAACTCTTCCTTCAAGCCACTCTCCTTGGCTGCCAGACGAATGAGCTCCTTATCGTAAAATGAAATCCCGAGTCGTCCGGCCAGTTTCTCCCCGATCTCCCGGCCACCGCTGCCCAGCTGTCTTCCAATGGTTATGACGTAGTTTTCATCCATATACTGATGTCATTGATAATACAAATTTATGGCTTATTGGTCAGTTTCCGGTACTGGGCTGCCAGTAAAAATCCTGCGACGATGCTCGATAAGAGATCGGCCTCCGGTATGCTGTACCACACTCCCTTCATTCCGAAGAAATGAGGTAGGATCAGGAGCAACGGCAGCAGAAAGACCACCTGACGCGAAAGGGACATAAAGATTGCCTTACCAGCCATACCGATACTCTGAAAAAAGTTGGATGTGACCATTTGAAAACCAACAACGGGGAAGGTGGCCATTACGATCCGCAACCCCGGCGCGGCGAGGCTGATCAGATCCTTATCGTTCGTAAAAAGAGACGCAACGGTCCGGGGAAAGATCTCACTGATCAGAAAGCCAACCATCATCACGCCCGTTGCCAGGAAGATGGTCAGTCTTAAAACACAGTTCACCCTGTCAAATTGCTTCGCTCCGAAGTTGTAACCAGCGATCGGCTGCATTCCCTGGTTGAGCCCGATGACCACCATCACGAAAAGAGTCGCCACCCGGTTGACGATGCCGTAAGCGCCCACGGCCAGGTCGCCCCCGTGCCGGATCAGGCTCTGGTTGATGATAATGACAATGACGCTGGCAACGGCATTCATCATGAAGGGTGCCATGCCGATAGAAAAAGAATCCAGCACGATCTTGCGTTTAAGCCTGAAAATGCCCTTCTGCAAATGGATGAAGCGGTTCCTGTCGCTGAAAAGCCGGATCTGCCAGGTCAGCATTGAGGCCTGAGCAATGATGGTGGCCAGGGCAGCGCCGCGTATCCCCCAACCGAGCCCAAAAATAAAGAGCGGGGCGAGGATACAGTTGATGATAACGGAAAAGATAGTGGCATACATGGATTTCAGCGGATTCCCCGAGGCCCTCAACAAGGCGTTCAATCCGAAGTACATGTGGGTGATCACATTGCCCAGGGTGAGAACCACCATAAAATCGTGGGCGTAGGGCAGGGTGTCATTGCTGGCCCCGAAAAAGCGAAGGATCGGATCGAGAAAAAGGAGCACGACGATCATATAGATGATGCCTAACAACAGGTTCAGCACAAAAACGTTCCCCAGGATATGATTGGCCGAGCTGTAGTCTTTCTGTCCCAGCCTCAGCGACATGAGCGCGGAGGCGCCAACGCCCACCAGCGATCCAAATGCCGCGGAAAGGTTCATCAGGGGAAACGTGATGGCTAGTCCCGAAATGGCCAGTGCCCCCACTCCCTGCCCGATGAACATGCTGTCGATGACATTATACAGCGACGATGCTGTCATGGCGATTACAGAAGGAATGGCGTACTGCAGCAGCAGTCGCCACACATTCTCCGTCCCCAGGGCGACAGGTGATCCTTTTTGCTCCATCAGGGGCAAAGATAGGTTATTCGGAGCTCACAGGAATGAATCCCATGGCATCACTGTACCCGGATTGTGGCAATGTAAAAAGGCATCCCAGTTTCATACCTTTACGAACGTCCCCATAACAGGTCTCATTGACAAAAAATCGCCCAAAACATGATCCTGGTAACCGCTGCCGATGAAGCACCGTGCGCAGTAACGGGATATCTCAAGGGCGATCTCCGCTTTTTTTCGCATTCCTCCGCTGACATCTGCCCCGTCATTAATCGTTCTTTCCATGGAATCAATATTAGCAGGAGTCAGCAACGGTATGATTTTCTTATCCTTCTGATCATCACCGGTGCCTTTTTCTTGATATACTCCAGGAACATCTGTTAAAAAGATCACATTCTCCGGACGGAGAATCCTCGCAAGGACCAAAGCAATGAAATCACTTGAGACCACCTTAAAGCTGCCATCCGGCCGGCAGATCATATCACCATAAAAAACAGGCACCTGCTGGCGATCGATCAATTCTCCCAGCGTCCTGATGAATCCATTTTGTACACGTCGATCCGCCAGCTCATCATAATAGCTCATGATATCCATTCCAAGGGCCGGGATAGAAGCTGACTGCAGCGTCCGGACCAAGTGGCCGTTCAACAGCCTTAGCCTGTCTTTAATGGTCAGTGCGATCAGCCTTTCTTCTGGCGGTAGTGTTCCGCTCTGTACATAGCCATAGCGAATGGCAGGCGGTTTGCCGACATGTCCTGTTCCATGAACGATGATGCATCCCCGCCGGAACGGATACAGTTCCCCGGCCAGGCGCATCGTGTTTATCGCATTGAAATGATCTTCGCCGGACTCTTCCGTGATCACGGATCCACCGAACTTAATGATATTGACCTTCAATCCCCCAGGCATGCAAAAAACGATACTATGTTAAATTTTACGTTCAATGACGTAATAAGCAAAATCAATCAACAATTGAATGTAATCCCCGGACATTTTCGTCATCTGAATATGATCACAGGCTTTTTCGATATAGTGTTCCGCTTTTTGGCGAACTACCTCAAAGGCATCGTATTTCTCAAGAATGGAAACACCCTCCTGTAAAATCACCGGATCGGTGATCCTGTCATCCAGTATCTGTAAAAGTCGTTCCCTGTCCTCCCCTGAGGCCTCTTTTAATGTATGCAGTACCAGAGGTGATCGCTTTCCTTCGGTAATGTCCTCTGCAACAGTTTTACCCCAGGAAGGCAGGGCTGGTTTCAGGTTCAAGATGTCATCCATGAACTGAAAGGCCACCCCAAGCAATGAACTGTATCGGAAAATGGAAACCAGGTCATCATCGTCTGCGCCACCGGCAATGGCCCCGATACGTGCAGCATGACGGTATGTATAGGAACTTGATCTGAAAAGGATATGCTGGATGTATTGATCCTCCGGGATGGCATCCCGCCGGTCTTTTGCCCACCCCAGGTCCAGTGCGGAACCGACACTGGTAATATAGTGCTCCCAGAGCAGCGATTTGTACAGCTTCAATTTTATGTTATTATCCAGAGGAAATCCTGTATCGCGTATCAGAAGATACGCATAGAAGGTCATGGCCGAGCTGGCATTTGCCGCCCTGGGGATCCCATAGATCCTGTGCGAGCACGGCTGCCCCCTTCTCAGCAGGGATGCATCGGCAATGTCATCCAGGATCAGTGAACAGGAATGGATGATTTCGGAAACAGCCAGAACAGGCTTGTACTGATCAGGTTCTTTTCCATAGCCTTCAATGAACATACAGGTCAGAAGCGGGCGAAAAAGCTTTCCTCCGATATGAAGATATTGCCGCATTGGTTTAGCCATACCTTCACGGATCTCTTCCGGATCGAAAAAGGAACTTGAACCGTGATCCGGAAGATCGATCAACCTGTTTTCAAAGTCCTCCGGGATGATCTCTTGCAGTGACTGTCGCAGATAATCAATCCTGGCTGAATAGTAATCCCTGAGACGGGGTCGCATCCAATCCCTGAAATCTTCCTTATTCCTTTTGATCTCCTGATTTTCCATGTTTCAATCCATTAAATCCTTGCCCTGATCGATCAGGTAATCACAATAGGACATGATGAGCTTCCGGTAGTTCCTGCTCATGGGAACTTCTTTCAGGGCACGAAACGCCTTCTCCCTGTATTCAATGGCTCTGTGCGAAGACTCCAGGCAACCTGCCGGGTGGGATTTCCCTTTCCGATTACCTGAGTGAAGAATCCGGCCATACTGAATTCCCATCATCATATTCTCAATAAATGCATAAAGGGCAGTCCTGACTGAAAGGGATGGTTGGTTTTGCTGCAGTATGAGCCATAAAATGCACGGGATCTCCAGCATTCTTTTATTCTTCAGATAGATCATCTGGTCATAATTATCAGCAGGGATCTGTCCGGATGGATGCTCTTCCCGAAAGAGTTCCAGGCCGTTACCAAACATGCTCTCAAAACCCACGGAAACAAATTTTTCTAGAAGCTTCAGCTGCTTTTCGTCACTTATAGCTGCCTTGTCAGAAATTAAAACGTGAACAGGCATTGTCAGAAGGGCGACAGCGACATTTCCAATGATGGAAATGTCAAGGTGCGATCTGTCACCCGAATATGGGGAGGAGGTCCAATCCCTGATGTCCCGGAACATTTCCTGGCAGATGTCCAGAAGTTCACCTATGCCGATCAAAGATCCGTACCGATCAGCCTTGAGTCCGGCTGCTTCAATAAAAAGGATGCTTCCCAGGCATAAGATCTTTACCTCCCTGGCCTTGACATATTCATGCAATGGATCAAAAAAATATTTCTGCAACGTTACAAAATCCCAGGTCAAATCCACTTTTCCGACCAGAAAATCCATTGACTCAGGAGTGCATTTTATAGGAAGAAGCTCTGAAAGTGAACCTTCAATCAGTGCCCGGTTAAGGGTATAATAATCGAAAAGCGCACGGGGCAGCGGTGGCAACCTTTTCTTATGGCCCCTGCCATTCATCGGTATCGCAGGCCAAAGGGCAATGCCTCTTTCAGTCAATGCGTACCGGGTGTAAACGTCAGCTGGTCCGGTCCAGTAACCTTGACCGGCAAGCGACAATAGCTCAAGGTCAGCGAGATTATCTGAAAAAAAGCATGTGTCTTTTAGATCAATCCCTTTTGCCCTCAACCTGTTCATTACTTTCTCCTTCTTGCCTTCTTTATAGCAAATCGGAATGACCGGTTCCGAAGTAAACTGGTCATGGGAACTGTTCGGTTCAGTCGCGATGATATGATCTTTTGGGATATTTAGTTCTGTACCAATCAGGGATACCAGTTCAACTGGAGATCCTGAAGCAAGAAAAACAGGGATTCCCCGAACCTTATATTCTTTTATCTTTTTAACAATCAGGTGATTAAGCCTGTTTTTGACTTTTTCTTCGTAACATGCATTCCATTGCGCCTGAAAGTCGGCTTGTGTAAGTGCCGATACGAGATTCAACGCTTCCTCAATGATCGCACGGTAGTCATATTCCGGTCGGGAAAACAGCTGGTGCTTCTTATCAAATAATATGAAATCGGCCTGGTTGATCAGGCCTTTCTCAAACAGGTAATCAAGAAAGATCCGGGTGCAGTTACCGTCAACGATGGTTCCATCAACATCAAACAATGCGGCTTTAAAGGGCATCCTGATCGTTTTTAATGAATCATCATCAGGGCATACTCCATAAATTCCCGGACTTTCACTCCGGAAATATCGGAAGTCCTGTTCCCGTTTTCGCACACATCCCCCCTGATGCCAATGATATCAGGATGTAAGGGGATAAGGTCTTTAAGGTCCTCTTTTTTGACCGATCCAGCCAGGGCGACCTGTAATCCCGCCTGATGCGACAGGTCAACAAATTCACGGATCTGGGCAAAAGTCATGGCATCGAACAAATTCCTGCCATCTTTGATGGCCGTATCCACCATGACGATATCGGCTCTGGCATCCTTTGCAGCCCGCACCAGCTCCCTGTACCCGATGCCGCCAAACCGGGCTGAATCAGCGTATCCAGCGGCAACTACCAGCGCCGGCCTGTTCCCCATACGTACTGCATCCACTATGTTTTTGATCATAATGTATGCTTCATCATAATTTCTGGCACCATACAAACCTGCTTTGATATAGTCGACTGCACATTCGGCAGCACCCAGTGCGGCCAGTGCGGCTGTCCCGGGTTTGTAAGGGAGGTCGCCCAGGGCTGCGCTGCAGAGGATACCAGACCTCTTTGACAAATCCGCTATCTCCCTGATGATCCGGGGATACTGTGCGCCAAGGGATCCTTCCAGCGGATTCTTGATGTCAATGATATCAGCCCTCCCCTCCAGGGCAATACGTGCTTCAGAAGCCGAAACAACACTTATCAGGACTTTCATGATATAAAATTATACATTGAATTTATTTATATAGTTGCTGACTTGAATTCAAAACAATGCTCCTTTCGGATCAGCTCCATGGATTCCCTGACCGAAAGCATGAGCACATTCCCGAAATTTTGACGGCAAAAAGGGCACAGGTGCATGTTGCCGTCCGTATCGATATACAAATATCGGTTGCCACCACCAAAACACCCTGTGCGACGCTGATGAAAACCATGATAGGACACGGCGGGCATGTCTGCAAAAGCGGGATCATAATTCATTTTAAGAAAAAAATCCTCAAGGATGGTCACTTCTCCGGCATTCAATTTTACGTCTTTCATCTCAAAATGCCCGACAGCCCGGGGCTCGATGATCAGAATGAAGGCAGCTCCCAGCCTTTTGGCCAGTTGCGCATACTTCATCATATTTTCTGAACTGATGAATTCCTTTACAGGGCACAGGGATAAAATAACGACAAGCCCTGCCTGGTGCGCATTTCCGATCGCCCTGATCACCCACGGGAAGGCCTCATCAGAACCTCGGAACGCATTATGCTTATATGGATCAAAATGATCCAGGCTGATGGCTATTCCTCTTAGTCCTGCTTTTTTAAGTTCCTTTGCCTTTTTCAGTGTCAGGCCCACACCACAGGTAACCATCCAGAAATCGGTCCCCTTGCAGGCTGTCTTCAACAGGCTGATCATGTCATCGTACCTCGACAGGGGCTCTCCCCCGCTCAGCTGTATCTGTGCCACTCCCTTTCCGTGAAACTGAAATTTCTCAATAATGACCTTCAGATTGTCCAGAGAAAGCTTTTCCCTGTCATTTAAAATATCCCACTCATAACAGTGTGCGCAGCGAAGAGGGCATTTTTTGGTGATGGCCAGGATCATCGAATTAAGATAGTACGTCTTTTTACGGAAAGGGATGATGCGGTTCATCTCCCCCTCATTGTATTTTACAAAGGCTGCCGATGGCCATCCTGGCGCGTGCATGTCCCAGTAATAACGCCCGTTGACCTTTATCAGCTTACAAATTTTAAAATCACCCATATACTGCCTTCTGAGATATTCCAGTTTCTTCAGTACCAGGATCACCCTGGTGGGATGTACATAGTGAGCAAATGCGATGAGGATGATATGCAGCCGGATCAACGATCCAATGAGATATTTATGAATCCCTTTGACCAGGGGAGGTTTCCATTCAGGCAGGCCGGCTGTTTCTGAAGTTGCCACGTAACAGGTTATTTCACTCCTGCAATGTTATTCTCATCCAAATACTTTTTGAATTGTTTCAATGAGAATCCGGACAGAGAGTGCGGGTGGTTCAGGGCGGTTAACCGAAACCACTCAGGATGATGATCGTATGCCCGTATGGCCTCATAATAACCTTTACTGTGCAGGATAACGGTCTGGGTGATGCCCGGAGCCAGTTCCATCCCGTCCGCGGGTGCCTCATATTCGACAACGGTTGCCAAACCGGTTTCATATTGTTTTAAGTATTGATCGTCGTCGGCCTTTAATAGCCCGGTGGCATCGTTTCCTTTTTCATCCCATGCATAGCCTGAAATTATCCGTTTGACTTCAACCGGAATGTTTTCCGAAAAATCCATGGCGGCATAATCCACCTCCCAGAACATAAATCCGGTCTCCAGCTTTATCCTTACCTGGTCCGACTTTACCCCTGACAGGTCAATGGACATGACCATATCCCTGGCAGCCAGGGAACCGGTGACATGGTAATAATCGACGAATTCCCATCCTTTTTCTGTCTCAAGATAAACCGACAGGGGAATATCCTGTTTCAATGCTCTTGAAAGCTGACGATCCCCTGGCATCCGTTTTTGTTTTTCAGCCCATTTTTCATAGTAGGTTCCCATCAGTTCCGTGAACTCACCATAGGCATAATCTGCCCAGAGCGTATTTTTGGCGTTGACCACCAGCTTCCCCGTCCCGGCATTTTGCTGTTTCTCAAAATTCAGGATCAGGCTGTTGATGGAAGTTTTCTGGTCATCAACATTGAACATGAAAAAGCCATTATCCCTTGCCGATATATGTTGCACGAAGTCTCTGTTGTCCAATGCCTGCGCTGATAGCGGAACCCGGGCATCAAAGATGGTTTGCATTTTGCCGTACTTGTCTGTCATGACTGCATATTCTTCCGGATGATTGATCAGCATTAATTCGGCCAGGTTGGTGTTCTGTTTTTCGATGAGTTCGTTGGCCAGTTTCAGCCGATATTTACCGTCCTGGGCATTGAATCCCGGGAGGATCATGTAATCATCCCGTTCCAGGTTTGGATACGTAGCCCCGCCGTAGATTTCACCGATAAAAATCCATTGATTGCCATCCTGGATGTAGACCAGGGGACAGGAAGTTGCTGCAGCCACAATAGCTGCTATTCCGACAACAAGCAGCGGCACTCCAACAGCGGGAACATACCAGGTGGCCCTGGACGACGCCTGTGCATAATAATAGATCTCCATCTTTTTCAATGAGGAAAGGTCGATGGTTGAAAAATTATTTTTATCAATGTCCAATGGATCGTCCGTATATAGATGTACCTCATTCAG
Organism: Bacteroidales bacterium; assembly: GCA_035342335.1. Taxonomy (NCBI): domain Bacteria; kingdom Pseudomonadati; phylum Bacteroidota; class Bacteroidia; order Bacteroidales; species Bacteroidales bacterium. The sequence continues at coordinate 93,126 of DAOQWY010000005.1, read as the reverse complement.
CACATTCCCCTGGTAGGGCTTCTTTTGACTGGGATTATTATTCCTGATGAATCGGTTCACTTTGCCGGTATTGGTCGTAACATACATCCGGTGGTCGTCAGGACATATTTCAACAGTCCCACGCAGATGAGTGGAATCGATCGTGGGATGGATAATGTGATAAACTGTAACAGGAGTGTGCAGGATAAAATATTTACCATTCAGATTCTCCCACCTGATGGCTTCGGGTGCGGGATGGTCGACCGTATTCACCTTGTAATAATAAACGCATCCCCCGGTGAAGTTAAGAAAAATTAGGATGAGCAGGAAACAGGCAAGTGGATTCAGCAAACCTGTTCGTGGAAAAAAGATCCTCTTCATGATTCAGGTGATAAGGGTTTTACATTGCCAATGATCGTTTTAACTGTTTCGTGAATCCAATTCCAAAGTTGATTTTCAGGAAATTTAACGCATCGTACCAACCCGGATTCCATTCAGCTGTATAATGAACTTTTTCCATGGAATACTCAATGGATGCATTAAATTGCAGTTTATCAGTGAGCGCAATTCTCAGTCCCAGTCCGGGTGAAAAGTATATTCCACCCCGATCAAGGGTGGGTCCTCCCTTATAGGTCAGACCTTCCCCCGATAGCAGAACAGTATACCCAATATCAATTTTAAAAAAAGGAGCTGTTTTCCTGGCAGAGAAATGGGACCGGATATCAATAAAAACAGGAAGCATGGAAATATTTTGCAATTCCGTGGAAATGTCATAATTATTGTACGAAATTCCTGCACCTAAGCCAAATCCCTTCGAAACACTGTATCCCAGAATGGTTGTAAAGGAATTAAAGGTTCCTGCTTTGGGATATGGATCCAGATCCCCCAGCGTGAAAAAGGCAAGATGCGTGTTCCAATAGAGACATTCTTTCAAATCACTTAAAATTAGCTTACCGGCAGCCCTGTTGGCTACTGTGTACCAGTCCTGGGCATTGGATCTGACCACCAGAGAATCGGGGCTAAGGATCATTTCTACGACATTTCTCTTATTAACGGTAAATTGTTGTGTGTTGGAACCGACTGACCAATCAAAACGGGCGTGATAATTCCCTGGAGCAGCATTGACCAGAAATATCGTGTCATTAGCCTTTAAATCAGTTAAGTAGGAAAAATTTAAATAGAACTTACCATCCATGGAAGGATATAAGACGATAATACCCTTTGTTCGATCGAACCGGAGGGTGGGATCGGGCTGCGTAATGACCTGTGCGGAACCGTAATTCATACATGACATGATTATCAGCACAGGAATAACCAGAAGAAATCTGTGAGGGCATTTCATTGAGAAGGGAACTTTTCAGTGGATTTTGCCTGTTTATGAAATTTCCCTCCTAAATTACAAATTAGAAATCCGGAAATCAAGTATTTCCGGATTTATTTTTACACAACATATCGATGACCATCGTATCATTGTCCGGATAATTTACATCATACCCATAATCCTGTCGCATCTGACTATCCGACCATAGGTGGTTGATTTCCGATTCATAGTTGAAATAGAGGTTAATCTCCCTGCTTTCGCTTTTATTGTTGATGATCCGTGCGATCCCCTCATCATCGGGATGGCTGAATTTATCACACTTCTTGTTGCGGTAGGAAGTCTGTTGCGGGGTGAGCTCATAGATGGCGTATATGATCAGTCTGGATTTCCAGAGCTTATCGTTGTACATCCGTCCATATTCCTGCCGTCTAACCTATTTCATGAACACATCCGACACCTCTCTCCTCTCTCCTCTCTCCTCTCTCCTCTCTCCTATCCGCAAATATTCCCCCTCCCTTCGTCAGCCACGATATCCCAAAGGCAACCAGCGCCACCGTCTCGGCCCAGAACACAAAACTGGTCTTCGGGTAATCCTCCTGAAAAATGCTGAAATAGATCATGATGGCCAACAAACTGACGATCATCACTATACCGCATGCGATATGGATCCTGTTTCGCTTCAATTTCCGCCGTGTCGGATCAGCTTCTTTCTGCGTAAACAAAAAGAGCGAAAAGCAGGCCAGTGCAAGAAAGAAGACGATTGCGGCAATGAAGTGAATTTTACCGGTCCAGGAGAGATGTCCAACCTTGGATGTTGGGAACCAGGCAATGCAGAAGGCACAGAAACCTGCAATGTTCCCCAGCCAGTCGTCCCAGCGGTTGTACCCGTGGTAAAAGAACAGGAACAGGCCGATGGCGCACAGTGCCCCGACAAAGACGTCCCGCATGCCCGTGAAGTAATACATGCTGATCGTATAGAGCGTGAGGTCTCCCCTGAAGATAAGCCGCACGCCCAGCATCAGAACAAAGGGGAGCAATATGGCGACCCATCCCACCGCTTTTCTCAGGGCCAGGTAGGAATGGATCTGGCCGACGGGATCCTTCTTTTGTTTCATCTTGACGTCATTTTATCAAAAAATAAAAATAGGAAATTTTTTGTACCTTTCCCTCTTTAAAAAATCAAAATCCATCGGGCCATGTACAGAAGACCATTTTTAACCTGCATTGCCCTGCTGTTGGCACTGCTCCTTGGCAGCAATACGGGTTCCTCACAGTCCCTGACCGGCAAATGGTGGGGATTGCTGACATTACCTCAAATTGAATTGCGGATCGTCATTCAGATCGATACCGATTCAACGGGCTATCAAGCCCAGTTGTTCAGCCCCGACTAGGGGCCGTGGGCGATCCCCCTGACTTCCTTTCATTTCGATTTTCCGGATCTGAAATTCACGCAAGTCAATCTCGATCTGTCCTATGAAGGATGGGTGGATGCCCGCTACACAAAGATCACCGGTACCTTCAATCAGTTTGAAAATACGGTCAGGTTGATCTTCGCGCGTGATTCGATCCCTCCTTCGGAATGCAGCACGGCGTCCATTCAATCCAAATACACCAAAAAAGAGGTTTACATCACGATGCGCGACGGTGTCAGGCTCTTCACCTCGTATTATGTCCCAAAGGACACCACGAAAACCTACCCCATCCTCTTCATACGCACCCCTTATAACAGCGAGCCGGCCGGGCCTGACCAGTTCAATTACATCATATCACTGTATTGCCGTTTTATCAAAGAGAATTATATAATGGTTTTCCAGGATGTCCGTGGCCGGTTCATGAGCGAAGGGATCTTTGCAGACATCCGACCTTTCCTTCCAGATAAAAGATCGGATCAGGATATTGACGAAGCCAGCGATACCTGGGATGCGGTGGACTGGCTGGTGAACCATGTGCCTTTCAACAATGGAAATGTGGGTGTATCAGGCATTTCCTATCCTGGTTTCTATGCCACTATGGCCATACTGAGCGCTCATCCGGCCATTAAGGCAGTGTCCCCGCAGGCACCCGTAACAAATTGGTTCCTTGGCGATGACTTTCATCACAACGGAGCCATGTTCCTGCTCGATTGCTTTACCTTCTTTCAATTTTTCGGAAAACAGAAGAAGGAGCCCTCGCGCGAAGAAAGCTCTCCGTTCACCTGGCCGGCGCAGGATAACTACCAGTTCCTGCTTGAACAGGGAAGCCTGAGTTCGATAAAGAAGAGATTTTTTGGCGATTCGGCGAAATTCTGGAACGACACCTTCGCCCATCCCAACTACGACGACTTCTGGAAATCACGGGATCCGAGGCAATACCTCAGGAACGTGAAACCTGCCGTCATGACGGTAGGTGGCTGGTTCGACGCCGAAGATCTGTACGGCACCCTTCATATCTACAGCGCCATTGAAAAGCAAAATCCTCCAGATCATCCCAATTTCCTGGTGATGGGTCCCTGGGCGCACGCCCAGTGGGGATTGAGTTCCTCCGGAGAGAACTTGGGAAATATTTATTTCGGTCAGGATGTGATCAAGCCCTTCCATGAACTGGAAATGAAATTCTTCGACCACTATTTGCTCGGAAAAGGCAGCGGCGATTTTGATGAGGCAAGGATCTTCATCAACGGCGGGAACCGGTGGAAAAGCTTCGGCAAATGGCCACCAGCAGATGTGGCTGAAAAATTCCTTTACCTGCAGCCTGACGGAAAACTGGCATTTGAGCCACCGAAAGCAGCCGTGGGTTATGATGAATACATGACCGATCCCAACCGGCCCGTTCCCTATGCTGAAAAGGTGCATCAAAACCGCACCTTCGAATATATGAACGATGATCAGCGCTTTGCATCCAAGCGGCCGGATGTGATGGTCTACAGGACCGACACGCTGACGGAGGATATAAGGGGCACCGCATCATGATCCAGGTTCAGCATTCGTGGTTTCCGCTGGTAGACCGCAATCCGCAGAAGTTCACCGATATCTATACCTGCAGCGAGGACGATTTCCAAAAAGCCATCCAGCGGCTGTATCGTGATAAGGAACACGCATCCGGGGTAAAAGTGAATATACTTATAGAGTGATAAAGCAATCATCCTGGTTCACTTTGATCGCTAAAAGTTTTTCTAAATTTACCTCATGAACTTTAAAATCCTTTACACATGAAGCAATCCTGGATCATCATTATTTTATTATCTGTAACACTATCATTTTCAGGCACCATTGCACTGGCTGCCCCATGGTGGCCGTCGGTTCCAAGTGACCTTTGTGAATATATGGATCCCTTTGCGGATCTCCCCGCATTGCCGGAAGAAGAAATTCTTTACGGGGATACCAATGGCGATGGGGTTGTCAATGTACTGGATATTATTGCCATTGATTTGGGTATTTGTTGATGGATTTCAAAAATCAACAAGAGGGTTTTCAAGCTTACCCAGATCACTCAAGTTCGGAAGAAACTCTCCCCACCAGCGGATGCAAAGATTGGCATTCAGCAGTATCCCGGCGACAGGGATCCGGTACTTCGCAAATTTTCGTATGAGCTCGATTGATAGTACAACCAGAAATTTACGAACCGGGAACAGAGAAATTTGTCATTCGGTTTAGAACCTATAGGGGAAGTTATGATTTACGAACAAAGAATGTTGAGTTTTGATCTTTGAATTCATTTCAGAATTCAAAGATCTTTGTTCCTTGTTCGTAAATCATAGGTCTCTCACGCAACGAAAATGCATCTGAATGTATCTTTATCGAAAGATGAACGATCATTTCATCATCGATTATACTGTCCGGTCCAGCTATTCCAATTTCAGGACCATCAAATTTTTCGTGGAGGAATGTGTTCCGGAGAATCACTCCCTTTACAGCAACTACCTCCAGCCGGAAATCGAATATCTTGAAAAAAATCACTCCCGTACCCAGGTCTTCTGCGGACATTTTTTCGACATTCCATTCTTATGTCAGGAAAATAAAGAAAAAGGAAAGGAATACCTTCGTCATCTCATCCTGGCCGACGAAGGAAACGGGGAATCGAAAAACCTGGTCGATGAGCTCATTTCACGATATAAGGCTGAAAAGCAGGAACAAATCAACCGGATCACCCTTGTGGAGGATCCGTTTGTCGTACCTTCCTCCACCGACCTGGGCTACAGCGATGAACAGATCAGCCAGAAAGGGGCCATCCTGCTCAACCTCAGCCAGAAACTTTTTCCGGTACCTGATTTCTGTGTTTTTACAGCCAATACTTTCTTTTCAACTTCACATCAGAAAGAAACCAGCCTTCGCCATGCCATTGAAAACCTTGAGAAGATGACAGGGCTGAAATTCGGGGATGCGACCAATCCGCTGGTGTTCGCCATGCGATCAGCAACCTCGTTCTACATCCCGGGATTTTTGCCCACCTACCTCAACGCCGGCATCAATGAAACGGTTTATCAAGCCCTGAAAATGAAATACGGAGCCGTTGTGGCAGGCAAGATCTACCTGAACAACCTGCAAAGCATCCATAAAATCCTGTTCCCAAACCATTCCCGGGGTGATTTATGCAAACCTGTCGGACCGGATTGTACGCTGAAAGAGATTGAAAACGGCATCGACCTGCTGGTTGAAGAAGTCGGAAAAGTAAATGCAGCCATTCTTTCCGATCCATTTTCCCAGGTACTTTTTTTTGTTGAAAGCATGCACGAATTTTTTAGGTGCAATCAGGACCTGGCTTATACTTTTAAAAGGGGGAATATCTCCTACCCTTCCATCATCCTCCAAAAAATGGTATGGACCGTCCGAAACGACAGTTCATACCCGGGTGTTCTCTACAGCCGCCATTCCCGCACAGGGATCGGTATACAGATTGAGAGTGCAGTGAACATCTTTGGTGATGACATCATGACCGGGAGCATGGAACGAACCGACACGGAATTTTTTGAAAGGGAGGAAATAATGAACACCTTTCCGGCGGTCTATCATTTCGTCCCCAGCCTGTCGAAGCTGGAAACCCTGTTTGAATCCCCTGTGACCATCGAATTTGCAGCCGAATTCAGGAAAAACGCCTACCTGTTTGCCGTGCTGCAGTTGAACACCTCTGAACTCACGGGGCGGAGCACACTGCTTTCGGCAATCGATATGTTCAAAAAACGTATGATTTCTGCAGAAAGGGTGATCCAGCTAATCCAGCCGTACCACCTGCGGCAGATCTTTTCGGAGCGCATTGACGATAAATCCTTTCAGGAGCTGGCTTATTTTTGTAAAGGCATTTCGGTCCTACCGCGTTCAGCGGTCACTGCCCGGATATTCTTTTCAACGGCCATGGCGCTGGAAGCCAAAAAAAATGGCGAAAAAGTATGCCTGTGCAAAGAAACATTTGTTCCGGCCGATACGATCATCCTGTGCGAGCTGGATGCCATCATCAGCCTGACCCCGGCTGCCGTTCATGTGGTCACATCCTGTCTCGGATACGGCATTCCGGCTTTTCTCAACCTGTATAAATACCAGGTAAAACTGCTGGACCAGGCGCTGGAAAATTCGGACGGTGTTGTGCTCAGGGAAGGTGATTGGATCACCATGTCCAGTAAAAAAAGAATGATCCTGACCGGAAAGGCAAACTTTGAACCTGCACGCTTTCAGAAATACCTGGAGGGTGAAATCCTCGACATGCAGCTCAAGGAAGAACGAGTATTCATCAACATGAAGGCCGCCTATGATGAATACCAGGACATCATCAGAAATCTGGATTATTACCATGTAAATACATTGAATGATCTGATCAGGGTCATCCGAAACGATCTTCAGACAAAGCCGGATAAAGCCAAAAAACTGGTGAACAGCTGGCTGCATTCCAACCTGACTCCCTACATCGAACAGATTCTGAAAAGCGAAATGGGAACGCACCGGGACCAGCAAATGATCTATGATTTGTTTACGTTGGACGACAAAATCATTTTCTTCAAAAAAGCCATTGCATTATGCAATCAGCGCCATATCAGAGGATTCGATGCCGGTTCGTTTATGCTGGGCCGTTTTATCTGTTTGATCCATCCGGTAGCTTTCTGGGAGAGGATGAATGCCGGCGAGATAGCCTTTCTGCTGAATGAGTACATCCTTTTTGAAAAATACATTCAGGTGCTGAACGACCTGGGTGAAAGGCACATCAACCGCGTGAGGCGAAAGATTCTGGATGACGGGATCAGCAGCGTCAACCTTTCCCACATTGACCCAACGGTCTTCATTACCCTGAAATTGATCTTCAAAGAGTGGGACCTGCTGAAAAAGGACCATTCCGAAGAACTTGATCCTGAAACGTTGTATCTGATCGATCTGTTGAAGCGCCCGTTCGGGTATTTTTTCGATTACAAGGCTCCCTGGTCACTCCACAGACTGACAAAGATCTGCGAACAGGAAAAAATGGCAGTGCCCGACGAAGCAGCCAGTTGACCGAAGGGGATCACAGCCGGCAGCCGCAACCGATCAGAGTACTAATCATCACCATCAGAACCCCGAATGCCACAGGAGGATGATTGCCTGTGTGAAGAATTCAGTCTTTCCTGCTCAGTGAATCGGATCATCAGAAATGAAAGATGACGGTTTGTTTAAGGTCAGGATGCAGGCTCAGGGAAACCGGACAGGTTCTGGAAGCATTCTGTAGGATGGTTTTGATCTTTTCCGAATATTTGTTAGGCGGAAAAGTCAGCTCCACCACTATTTCGCCCACCCTTCGGGGATTACCAGCCATGATCTTGGTGATCCCGGCGGTTGTGCCATCAATATTGAAATGGTGCGTTTGTGCTGCAATTCCCATGATGGTTAGCATGCAGGTGCCCAGAGAAGTTGCCAGAAGGTCAGTGGGGGAAAACGCTTCTCCTTTTCCCATGTTATCTACGGGTGCGTCGGTAAGGATCTGTTGCTGTGAGCGAACATGGATAGCACTGATCCTGAGGTTTCCTTCGTATACGATTGTAGAAGTGAGCATTGGTGTCTTGACTTTAGAAATAAGCACACAAAAATAACAAAAAGGATTTCCTTCCTATCTTTTTCCTGCCAGGAACGATTGATTTACGAACAGAGCTCCATTTTAATTGCCTGAATTACAGATGGAACTTCTTAACCAGCTCTTTCAATTCGGCCAACTGCTTCCCGGACAATCCTTCGGGATCAAATCCGGCAGATTTACATAAGAACCATATCCTGGCTGATTTACAGGCAATATCAATGATGTCAAAAGCATCGGACAGGGTCCTTCCTACGGCAAAGGCACCGTGTTTTTCCCAGAGAACAATATCGTGATGCTCCAATTCGGAAATGGTAGGGGTGGCAATGTCAGTTGTACCTGGCAACACATAAGGCACAAAGCCAACTCCTCCCGGAATGAATACCATCGTTTCAGGGTGCATGCCCCAGAGCAGCTTGTTCAGGGCATCCCTGGTCTTGATTGCGGGTGATTGCGAAAGAGCGATCAGCTCCGTGGGATGGGTATGGATCACGGCTCGTTCACCGGACTGCCGCCGTGCAATCATCTGATGGATGCCAAGGTGCGTCGTAAGCTCTGATGTCGGTTGCACATCTTTTTTCACGTGTTTGCTCATGGGGATCAGGCAAAGTGTGTTCCCCTCCTGATTGATCTGTGTCAGAACCGCATTTCGGAAGGGTTTGTCAGCCATATCACGCATGCGTTTGCCGGTACCCGTCATGAAAAAACACATGCCTGCCAGTTCGGGTAGAGTCCTGGGCAAAGGTAAGGCCTGATATGGACCGTGATCTACGGATTTACGGTCGATGATTCCCGTCACATTGACCGATATGTTGCCGGCATTGCGCTCAGCCCAGCCATTGATCCACAGGTATTCAGCCACTTTGGCAACCTCCTTCGCCACTTTTTTCAGTTTTCTGTCTTTCACAGTTGTCTTTTTCATCGTGATCAGTTAAAATGTCTTTCTGACGATTATCAGTCAGGGAAAAGCAAATATATTCCAAAAAGCAGAATGGCATCCAACATACGGCTTTAAAGAAAAGTTTATTTTTCGGATGACGCAGGTAAAATGTCCGCAGTAAATTAAATCAAAAATTTTCTTGCAATCCCCTGAACGATTCTGTATATTTACAGCATCAATCCTGTCCTTAATTATTTTGATTTCAATTCAATGAAAACTCCATTTTTTCTTTGTATGGTGATAGCAGCATGCTATTTCCAGGGGATCAATTCTACCTATGCCGCTGATCCGGGGTTGGCATATCCTTCGAACCTGACTGAATGTGTTGTCCCATCCATGCCCGCCCTGCCCGAAGATGATGATTTCCTCTGCGGGGACGTAAACCTTGACGGTTTTGTCAATGTGCTGGACATCATCACCATGGTCAATCATATCATGGGAGGCAATCCCAGTCCTTTCAGCAATGAGGCTGCTGACATCAATGCCGACGGGGGCGTTAACGTGCTGGACATCATCGCCCTTGTCAACATCATCATGCAGGTGCCAGGATTGCCTTGCGGATGCGTCGCTCCAGTGACCTTCGAGGGGCAAACCTACCCCACCGTTCAAATCGGGGAACAGTGCTGGCTCAGGAAAAACATGAACGCTGGTATCATGATCACCGTCAATACCGGGGGACACCTGCAGACAGACAACGACATCATCGAAAAATACTGCTATGACAACGACCCGGCCAATTGCGAAACATACGGGGGACTGTATGAATGGCCTGAAGCCATGCAGTACGCCACTGACGACGGAGCCCAGGGGGTCTGCCCTCCGGGCTGGCATATCCCGGGTGACGCAGAATGGAAGGTTATGGAAGGCACCGTCGACAGCCAGTTCCCTGCCGGGGATCCGGAATGGGATCGAACCGGCGTAAGGGGATTGGATGCGGGTAAAAACATAAAAACCACCACCGGCTGGCTGGATGCCGGAAACGGAACGAACCTTTCCGGATTCTCCGGAATGCCTGCGGGTCACCGCTACGATGACGGCTTTTACGAGATGGGGTCCTGGGGACAGTTCTGGACATCTACTCCGGTGCAATACTATATGTCATGGCACCGGTACCTGACGTATTACTTCGACGGTGTATACAGAGCCGAGTACGTGGGTGGGGATAACGGCTTCAGTGTCCGCTGCATCAAAGGCTGCTGGCCACAGCCCACCCAGGCCAACGCAGGTCCGGATCAGCTGAATGTTCCGGGAACATCAACGCAGCTAGAAGCCAATACGCCCGCATACGGTTCAGGAGTGTGGTCCATTGTCAGCGGAACCGGTGGGACATTTGTCGATCCCTGGAGCCCGACAGCTGATTTCCAAGGTTTTGCCGGGAATGAATATACTCTGTTATGGACGATCTCCACAGTGTGTGACACCGCATTAGATGAGGTGGTGATCAGCTTTGCCCAAACAGCCTGTGGCGGCATCACCGAAGTGGACTATGAAGGCAAAACATATCCTACAGTGGATATCGGTGGTCAGTGCTGGTTCAGGGAAAACCTGAACGTTGGCACAAAGATCAACAGCTCAACCACGGGGCACCAGCAAACGGATAACGGGATTATGGAGAAATATTGCTACAACAATGATATAACCTTCTGTGACACGTACGGGGGACTGTATGAATGGCCCGAGGCCATGCAGTATGACCTTTCCGAAGGCGCGCGCGGTATCTGCCCCATCGGCTGGCACATTCCCACCGACAACGAATTCAAGGTTTTGGAGGGTACGGTTGACAGCCAGTACCCGGTGGGAGATCCTGAATGGGAACTCATGGGCGACGAATGGCGCGGGTTGGATGCCGGCGCTAAGCTGAGATCGGCCAACGGCTGGTTTCAGGGAGGTAATGGCAATGATCTTTCCGGTTTTTCCGCCCTGCCGGCCGGCTACCGCGCTCACAGCCAGATCTTCCTGAACCTCGGAAAATACGCCTATTTCCATACTTCGACAGACTGGAACACGGGTGAACACGAGGTGGACCGCTATCTGGGCTATCTGGACCCCGGGATTGTCAGGAAAGTACACTTCCGGTGGTTCAGTTTCAGTGTGCGATGTCTTAAGGACTGCGATCCCCTGCCAACCCTGCCCGACGCCGGACCTGATCAGCTGAATGTTCCGGGCAACTCAACGACATTGGCAGGTAACCCATCCACTATCGGTAACGGGCACTGGCTCATCCTGAGCGGAGAGGGCGGATCGATCATGACCCCCTCCAGCCCAACCAGTGTATTCAACGGATTGATCGGACACGAATACCTGCTCTCCTGGAACATTGCAACGTCCTGTACCATGAAGTCAGATACGGTGATGATCCGGTTTTTCACCTGTGGCGACTTGCTGGTGGACAGCCGGGACGGTCAGGGCTATGCAACGGTCACGATCGGTACCCAGTGCTGGATGGCGGCAAACCTGAATGCAGGCGGGATGACTTCCGGTATGTTTGATCAATGGGATGAGGGATCTTTATCGAAGTATTGCTATGGTGACAACGAAGAAAATTGCGATCTTTACGGAGGTCTCTATCAGTGGGGCGAGGCGATGAATTATGCGACCACTGAAGGAGCGCAGGGGATCTGCTTTAACGGATGGCACCTGCCGACCGATGCCGAGTACACAATACTTACAGACTACCTGGGAGGTGAGGCGGTCACTGGCGGCAAATTGAAATCCACAGGCACCATCGAAGAAGGTAATGGATTATGGCACACACCCAATGCAGGCGCCACCAATGAAAGTGGCTTCACCGGCCTGCCGGGGGGATGCCGCGAAATCGAAAGCGGAAGCTTCGAAAACCTGGGTAATTATGGGTCCTTCTGGACTTCATCCCCGTTCGACACCAATAATAACCTGTACAGGTACCTGGACTACGGCTATGCTTGGATGTTACAAGATAACTGCAGTCCCCAGCATGGATTTTCCGTACGCTGCCTGAAAGACTGAGGATTTAGGATTCAGTAGCTATCATTTGGGATTTGGGTATTTATTGGGGGATTTCAGAATTCAGCAATACTTAAAAAAATTCTGACATCCCAATTCATCCATACTGAATCATAAATTAACACACATTCTCTTCATTTTTTTTCTTGTCTTGATCCAATTAATATCTTTGAACCGTCAAACATCATTGACTATTCCATTTATAATACTTATGAGAAAGCTTTTTAATTGTTTTGCAGCGACAGCTGCGTTCCTGCTGGTATCGAGTCCGATGGCAGTAGTCAGTGGTGGTCCGGTTCCGTTGAACTCACCGAAGATCATGATTCCCTCTATGCCAGCACTTCCCCAGGAGGAAAACATCCTCTGTGGGGATGTGAACGAGGATAGCTTTGTCAACGTCCTTGACATCATTTCCATGGTCAATTACATCATGGGTGGAAATCCGTCCCCTTTCAACCAGGATGCAGCCGACATCAATGATGATAACGGGATCAACGTGCTGGACGTCATTGCCATTGTGAACATCATCATGCAGGTGCCGGGCCTGCCGTGCGGATGCGTGGCCCCGGTGAACTACGAAGGACATACCTATGCGACAGTCCAGGTTGGCGGTCAGTGCTGGTTCAGAGAAAATATAATTGCAGGCACAATGATCATGAGTAATGAGGGAGGACAAATGCAGGCGGACAACGGGCTGACTGAGAAATATTGTTATAACAATGATGTAGCCAATTGTGACATATATGGCGGATTGTATGAATGGAATGAAGCAATGCAATATACAACGGCTGAAGGTGCCCAAGGCATCTGTCCATTAGGATGGCACATTCCCAGCGATGAGGAATGGAAAGAATTGGAGGGAACAGTTGATAGCCAGTATTCTGTGGGTGATCCGATTTGGGATGAGGAGGGCTCGAGAGGATTTGATGCAGGGGGTCATCTGAAGGAAGCAGGCACTGTTCATTGGAATGCCCCCAATACAGGTGCAACCAATTCAAGCGGATTCACCACCCTTCCGGGTGGGGAGAGGCGTATCTTCTTCGGGGACTTCGATGATCTGGGTATGTGGTCTTACTTCTGGACTTCTACAGAGTACGATGCAACATATGCATGGCGCCGCCATATGGCCAGTAATGAGCCTTTGACTAGCAGGTACTACTACCATAAGAATCTCGGATTTTCAGTCCGGTGCCTCAAAGGCTGCTGGCCGCAGCCTACACAAGCCAATGCAGGACCGGATCAGCCATATGTTCCCTGCACTTGCACTCTTGCAGGTAATACCCCTGTCTATGGTACCGGTGTATGGCATGTTATCAGTGGCACGGGAGGAATCCTTGCTGATACCCTGAATCCGACAAGCAATTTCGAGGGACTGGCAGGGAATGCATATTCCCTAACCTGGACTATTAGCACAGCCTGTGAGAGTAAAGAGGATACTGTGGTGATAAGCTTTATGGCTGGAGTGGGCCTGCCTTGTCCCGGAATCCCTACTGTAACCTACGAGGGGCAGACCTATAACACCGTTCAAATTTGTGATCAGTGCTGGCTCCGGGAGAACCTGAACGTGGGTACGATGATTATCAGTAATACCGGAGGGCAATTGCAATTAGACAATGAAGTGATTGAGAAATACTGTTACAATAACGATGCAGCTAATTGTGATGTCTATGGAGGCCTCTATGAATGGAATGAAATGATGCAATATGTGACAACAGAAGGAGCGCAGGGTATTTGTCCTGTTGGATGGCATATCCCAACGGACGGTCAATGGAAGATCCTGGAAGGCACAGTAGATAGCCAGTACCCTGTCGGAGATCCTGTGTGGGATGAAATGTACTTCCGTGGCTTTGATGCAGGAGGCAATCTCAAAGAAGCAGGAACAACTCATTGGAACTCGCCGAACACGGGGGCAAGCAATTCCAGTGGTTTCACAGCCCTTCCAGGGGGGAATCGTAAGGGTTACAATGGAGAATTTGTCTCTCTTGGCATGCTCGGCTGGTTTTGGTCGTCATCACACTTAGATCCTTCCAACATCTGGTATCGGCATTTGGGTTACACTAGCGACAAAGTATACCGGTACGCCGAACAAATACATTATGGGCGGGCGGTCCGCTGTCTGAAGGATTGAGGATTCAGTATTCCCCGATCAGGCTTGTCAGTTCATCCAGATCGATCGAATTTGGATGAAATTCGCCGAACCAGCGAATGCAACGATTGGCATTTAATGGAATTCCAACAACCGGGATCCGGTATTTCACACATTTTCGCATACCCCAAACCAGTTCAGGAACACAGGCAATGCCAAGGATCCCGAAACTCTGATTGTCTTTACGCACCGCGATGGCTGTCTTGCTAATGCTGCCACCCATCCAGATATAAGGCTCGATATGATTCTCTCTCAAAATCTGGCTGGCAGCATTCTGAAAACACTTTTTAGAACAAGCGGTGCATTGATAATCATCGCCTTTCTTTTTTGCTTTGCAACTCACCGAATGATCTCTAAGACAATATGGCTGAAGCGATATTTTCTGGTTTGCCTGTAAAAAAAAAATCCTGTTCAAACGGTTGGTCAGTTCAATTTCGAGCATATAAAGATGATATTGCTCTTCAGTAGTGGATAGCCTTCGGTCCCATAATTTCTTCCACGGTGAAAGATGTTTCAGGTGCCCTGCTGCAGCCCTGGTATACTGTTTCAGAGGTTCATGAATAGTATTTAGACAGAAGGAAATCAAGGAATCATGATAGTGACCCGTGACAATTTTTTTCAGGTATTTTTTTCTGGCTGAATATCCGCGAAGTATTTCCAGAACTGTCTCTATGTCATTCCCAATCAGGATCTTACTAGCTAATGACTGCATGGTATGGTAATATTCATGTGTGGATTCGGAATCTCCAAATAACGAATATGTCTTGCCCTCGATGGGAGGATATAGTAACTCGCCTGATTTCATAACCACAAATATAAGAACTGATGGTTGTAAAATGGAAACAGGTTCTTTTATTCTTGAAGTAAGAATGCAGCAGAAATCTTCTCTTTTTTTATAGCCCTCTTGCTTTCCGTTAATTGATTTCTTATATTTACAGCTCAAATCCTCTTCACCTCATCATAATCAGAATCCAATGATAACTCGTTCCTTTATTCTTTTAGTGGTCCTGGTCACAGTCACCCTGGTGAACAACACTGTTTTTTCCGGCAATCCAGTTAACCCGGATCCATCCTGTGAGAACGGACACACTGCTTCTGTCCCATCCCTGCCCGACCTGACACTTGAGGATGACTTCATCTGCGGGGATGTGAACAAGGACGGATTGGTTAACGTTCTGGACATCATCTCCATGGTCAATTATATCATGGGAGGAAGTCCCAGTCCATTTAATACCGATGCAGCTGATATAACTGCAGATGGCGGGATCAACGTGCTGGATATCATCGCCCTCGTAAACATCATCCTGCAGGTTCCCGGCATCCCCTGCCCATGCATCGGGTTCGTTTCCTACGAAGGACAGACCTACCAAACCGTTCAGATCGGGGAACAATGTTGGTTCAAAGAGAACCTGAACGTTGGCACGATGGTGATCAGCAACTCAGGGGGAGATCTGCAGATAGATAATGATATTCTTGAAAAATTCTGTTATAATAATGATCCGGTGAATTGTACCACATTCGGGGGATTGTATGACTGGGATGAGACCATGCAATATGTGACAACGGAAGGTGCACAGGGGATCTGCCCGGCGGACTGGCACATACCCACCGACAATGAATGGAAAACTCTGGAAGGGACCGTTGATGCCGTTTACCCCGTTGGAGATCCCGAATGGGATATTCACGGCTGGCGTGGCTTTGATGCTGGATCAAACCTCAGGGAGACAGGAACCGCCCACTGGTATCCCCCCAATAACGATGCAACCAATTCCAGCGGATTCACAGGCCTCCCAGGAGGTATGCGCAATTACGACGATGGGGGCTTTGACTACCTTACCATCAGGGGCCATTTCTATTCTTCCACTCAGATGAGTGAATACGACGCCAGGAGCCGGTACCTGAACTCCGGCCAGGCTGAATCCGGGCGGTTTGCCGATATAGAACACGGGTTCTCTGTCCGCTGCATCAAAGGATGCATCATTCTGCCTACCCAGGCCAACGCCGGTCCGGATCAAAGCGACGTTCCAGGTACTTCAGCAATCCTGGCCGGCAATGCGCCAACCTCCGGCACCGGACTGTGGGCAATCATCAGTGGTACAGGCGGTACAGTGGTGACCCCTTCAAATCCAACCAGCGAATTTCAAGGCCTTGCAGGAAATGAATATGAGCTTACATGGACCATCACTACGATCTGCGACAGCTCGGCGGATACGGTGCTGATCAGTTTCGCCCAGGTCACGGGACAGCCCTGCCCCGGATTGCCCACCGTCTTGTACGAAGGGCAAACATACAATACCGTCCAGATTGGCAACCAATGCTGGCTGAGGGAGAACCTGAACGTGGGGACCATGATCCTTATGAATGGCGGAGGACAACTACAAACCGACAATGGCACCATTGAAAAATACTGTCAGCAAAACGATGAGGCCAACTGTGATGTCTACGGAGGTCTTTATGAATGGAGAGAAGCCATGCAATATGTTACAGACGAGAGTGCACAGGGGATCTGTCCGGACACATGGCACGTTGCCTCCGACCCGGAGTATGCTGTGTTAAGAGACTTCCTTGGCGGGAAGTACGCAGCGGGAGGTAAGATGAAATCCACCGGAACCCTCCAGGACGGAACAGGGCTCTGGTGGGAGCCCAATACAGGGGCCACCAACGAGAGCGGATTCACTGCACATCCGGGTGGATGGCGTAACCATTCGGACAATGGTTACTTCCATGGATTAACAGGTACTGCTAACTTGTGGTCTTCAACACAGGCCGGTACAATCGGGGCATGGAGATGGAAATTGTCCTACCAGAGCGTCAACCTGGACCGTGATAGCTATTATAAGGAAGATGGATTCTCCATTCGGTGCGTTAAAGATAATTGACTCATTTAGGATGAAACCTACTGCTCATTCGGATTGCAGGAACCGAAAATCATAGGAAATACAGCAAAGAGAACATCGGAAGCATATGAGGGAAGTGGTCATTTACGAACAAGGAAGGTTGAGTTTTGATCTTTGAATTCATTTCACAAATCAACGTTCTTTGTTCCTTGTTCGTAGATCAGATGTTCGGCACGCAACGAAAATGCATCTGAATGTATCTTAACTGGAAACCCTCTTTAAATCTCCTGTTACCATTGAATTTGCAGCGGAATTCAGGAAGAATGCTTACCTGTTTGCCATGCTTCAGCTGAACACCTCTGAACTTACCGGCCGGTCAACGCTGTTGTCAGCCATCGATATGTACAGGAAAAGGCTTATCCCCGGTGGGCAGGTCATACAGCTTATTCAGCCTTACCACCTGCGGCAGATCTTTTCGGAACGTATTGATCACGAATCCTACCGTGAACTGACCCATTTCTGCGACGGGATATCGGTTCTTCCGCGTTCAGCGGTCACCGCCCGCATTTTCTTTTCCACTGCCAGGGCACTGGAAGCCAAAAGAAATGGCGAAAAAGTATGCCTGTGCAAAGAAACGTACGTACCGGCCGATACGATCATCCTTAACGAACTCGATGCCATCATCAGCCTGACACCTGCTGCTGTTCATGTGGTCACATCCTGCTTCGGATATGGGATACTAGCCTTCATCAACCTGCAGAAATATAACGTCAGACTGGTGGACCAGACCCTGGAGAATGAAGAAGGCCACATCCTGAAAAAAGGCGACTGGATTACCCTGTCGAGTAAGAGCAGAATGATCCTCACCGGAAAGGCAAGCTTTGAACCTGCACGGTTCCAGAAATACCTGGAAGGGGAAGCGCTGGATATGCAGCCAAAAGAAGAAAAGGTTTTCATCAATATGAAAGCTGCATACAATGAATAACAGGACATTGTGAAGAACCTTGACTACTATCATGTCAACACCCTGAACGACCTGATCAAGGTCATCCGGAACGATCTGCAGACAAAATCCGAAAAGGCAAAGCAACTGGTGAACAGCTAGCTCCATTCCAACCTT
The DNA here is from genome assembly GCA_035342335.1 of Bacteroidales bacterium. NCBI lineage: Bacteria > Pseudomonadati > Bacteroidota > Bacteroidia > Bacteroidales > Bacteroidales bacterium. The sequence continues at coordinate 74,796 of DAOQWY010000005.1, read as the reverse complement.
ATACCTTACATTGAGAAGGTATTGAAAAGCGAAATGGGTACACATAAGGATCAGCAAATGATATACGATCTTTTTACCCTGGATGGCAAGATCCTGTTTTTCAAGAAAGCCATTGCGATGTACATCGAGCGAAATATTAACGGATTCAATGCCGGATCGTTCATGCTCGGAGGCTTTATCTGCCTGAGCCACCCGGTGGCCTTGGGAAAAAATGGATGCGTGTGAGATCGCCTTCCTGCTCAATGAGTACATTCTCTTTGAAAAATGCATACAGGTTCTCAATGACCTCAGCGAGCGGCACATCAACCGTGTCAGAAGAAAAATACTGGATGATGGCATCAGCAGCGTCAATCTTTCACATATCGATCCAACGGTCTTTGTAACCCTGAAATTCATATTCAAAGACTGGGATCTGCTTCGGAGTAAATGCTCACGGGATCTTGACCCTAAAACCCTGTACCTGATCGACCTGATGAAGCGTCCTTTCGGCCAGTTCTTTGATTACCGCTCCCCCTGGTCGCTGAACCGGCTGACCGAGATCTGCGGGAAAGAGAACATTCCCGTTCCGGAAGAAATCGCTACATGACCGAAATCCAGGGCCTTTGGATCGGTTCCCCTGTCTTGCCGCCGGGTATTTGCTGTTCAATTTTAAAACATGATTTGTTCCCCGATGGACAGGCACGATATGTGTTAAGCGAAGAAAATCATCCCTGGGAAAATTTCAATCCCAGGCCGAATAGTGATGAACACAATGCTATCTGAATCCGAACAAAAAGAGCTTCAACTGGCCAGGCATCTGCTGGAAAATCCGGGATTGGCTGCCAGGATCACCAATGTCATCGGAATGCCTCTTGAAAAAGGGATTGAGCGATTACCCAAAAACTGGGGTGCCCAGATCGGGAAAATAACCCGGGCAGCCTTGCTCAAAGCTTCCGGGGCCGCCATCTTTACGCTTAAAGATGTTCCGGGCAAAGCATCCTCCAATAAATGGCACAAACTGGGAGCTGCAGCCACCGGAGGGGTTAGCGGCTTTTTCGGCATGGCTGCCCTTGCGATCGAACTCCCGGTAACCACCACCATCATGCTGCGTTCCATAGCGGAAATTGCAAGGTCGCAGGGAGAATCCATCTCCGATCACGAAACCAAACTGGCATGCCTGGAAGTTTTTGCTCTGGGTGGCAATAAAAGATCGGATGATGCCACGGGCAGCGGATATTATGCAGTCCGGGCTCTTTTGGCGAGATCAATTTCCGAGGCAGCGGAGTTTGTCGTCGAACGAGGGCTGGCTGAAAAAGGTGCTCCCGTGCTGGTCAGGCTGATTGCGGTCATATCTCAGCGGTTTGGGATACAGATCACCGAAAAAGCAGCAGCCCAGGCAATCCCTGCCATCGGTGCAGCCGGCGGAGCCCTCATCAATACGATCTTCATGGATCATTTCCAGGATATGGCCAAAGGGCACTTCATCGTCAGGAAACTGGAAAGGAAATACGGCAAAGATCATATTGAAAAATTATATGGGAAGTTGTGATTTACGAACAGAGGATGGTTGAGTTTTGATTTTTGAAGTCATTTCAGAATTCAAAAATCTTGGTTCTTTGTTCGTCAATCTATACTTCCCGACACATATCCCCACTTCGCAACCATGGCGCGGCCATCCTTCACGGCAAGCACCACATAGCATCCATCAGGAATTCCGTCCAGGGAAAGAACATGCGTATTGGATCCTTTTCTTAGGACACAGCCCCTTGTGTCAATAAGACAGACTTCATCAAAATCAACAGGTGATGTCCCCGTTTCAAGAATTAACCGGTCGCCTGATATTTTGACCCTGAGCAGCCTCTCCACGGTGGAAATCCTCTCAAATCCGGTACTCACTGGCAAAAGCACTTCATACAGGTATCCGCTCAGACCCCCGCTGCCTTCCTCAGTGATATATATCTTGTTGCCCTGCCCAACAAAATCCATAGCCTCGGTCTGGCCCGGTGGCACGGTAAACGGATAGACGTTCTTTTCCCCCCTGAATACTTCATTTCCGGTGTAATGGGTGAATGAGACCAGCTTTGTCCGTGTCAGCAGGATCAGCTCGCTGCCGTCAGGATGCACCGCTGCCGACGTTACACGCGCTTCATCGTTTGTCGAACCAAGATAAACCGAATCTGCCAGCCTGGCAACGTATTCCCCGGGTTGTGCCGGCAATACATATTGCTTGCAGTAACCATTAAGGGGAGTACTGCGATTTTTTGTGAACAGGAGCAGGGAATCCTGATGCCATACCAGAGCTTCAATATCAAAATTTTTATTGGACGAAGGAGGAGGAAATGCTTTCTGGTCCATGAGGGTGAAATGAATGGACCCGGCCTCCGTTTCATCCCCTGTGATCCATGCGGGACTGGCAATGATATGAATGGCAAGATCCGTCCGGTTGTTGTCATTGTTCCCCGCATCGTTAATGTAAATGTTCCCTTCATCGTCACGGGTAAGGTCTTCCCAATCAATGTTGGCGACGTTTGAAATTTCCAGCGTACGGATCAGGGCACCTGTGGTATCGAAGCAATAGAGCTTGTTTGGATTGCCTGAATCATTGTGCGACCAGATCTCATTGGGACCGGTGATTACAATCCCCGAGCTCTCCTTAATGACATCCGGAAGCCTGGTGATGGGCCTAAGGCTGACCGTCTGGCTTTGATTACCCTGGGCGTGAAGCAGCCCATAAGGCATCAGCATCCAGACAAAAAGGAATAAAACAGTACACAGGTATTTGTCACTAATCATCAAGACCCTGACATATAATATGTTCCGCTCCAAAAATCAACATTATAGACCTTTCTCCTCTCTCCTCTCTCCTCTCTCCTCTCATTGGTTTTCCTGCTCCGTCCAGATAACCTTCCATTCGTTATCATGAAGATGAATCGTATACCACCACGCCTGCTTCACGACCGGTGTAAGGGTTCCGGTGAGATAGAATGTATACGAGGTCTTGCCTGTTTCTTCAGCGAGAATTTTCTGTCCCGCCGTCCTGACTTCAGGGAATGGATCGTAGTAAGGATCAGTCAGTACATTAAGCCCGATGGTCACCAGGTCACGGTCATAGACCACGGTTCCTGTTTTTTCCATAATCCAGACTTCTGCGGGAGGGCTTACCAGAGGAGTACAGATCCGGTCGAGGAGATCAAGGGGAGTGAACAATCCCTCAATGGCTCCAAACGAGTGATTGGCGTCGTAAACGGGATGAATATCTGCCACTGCATGATAGCCCTCCCGGGCAAGGAAAAAATTAGTAAACACCTGCGTGTGAAATTCTATCAAATCCATCATTTCATCATCGTCGCTGAAATCTGTGCCTTCGAAAGGATAATATGCCGACGGCTCAACCACCTGCATGATCCCCTGGTTGTTGATGAAGGCAAACTCTTTTGTGAAGGAGACAGCTTCGCAGAGCTCCTTGAGCCTTGCCCGGGCAGCGATGCTGTCACCATCGGTTGAGGCCAGGAAAACGGCTGCCGTTTCCAGAGAGATGTCCAATGAATCAAGAGAAAGGACTATACTGGCTGTCACCTTATCCAGGGTTCCCGGATAATACTCTTCATCCTGACAGCCTGTCATGGCGGCCACAAGCAGGCATACGAACAGCAGTGCACTGGTTTTCATTTTACGGCATATTGGCTGTACCTTTTGTTATCGTGTTCAGCAGCTGCCAGTTATCAGCGCCATCGGGGTAACGCCCGTACGACTGGGTGGTTTCCATCGATGGGATCGCAACATAATCAATCACCACACCCGTGGTATTTTCCAGCCATACTTCATCACCGCCGCTCGAAAGGCCAAAACCAGCCGGATCGTCGGTGTCGGTCACGATCACCAGCCAGCCATTGGCAGGTACAATGCTTCCGGAGGGGAATTCCATCTTCGGCTTGGTACCGGTATTTCCACCCGGATCATAGATCTTGTAACCGCTGATATCAATGTCAGCGGAAGAAGAATTGTGAATCTCCACCCAATCGGGATCTTCCGATGTTCCGCGTGAATAGAGCTCGTTGAGCTCGATGACGGAGGGGATCAGGTTACTGTTGGCTGCACCCCTGGTAACTGTATAAAGGATCTGCCAGTTTTCGGTTCCATCAGGATATCGGCCATAGGACTGCCCTTCCTCCAGCGCGGCGAAAGTCACATTGTCAATGACTTCACTTGCTGTATTCTCCAGCCATACCTCCTCGCCACTGCCCGACAGTCCGAATCCGCTCTCATCCTCCGTGTCGGTAACGATCACATAAAAACCACCAGCCGGGATGACCGTCCCGGAGGGGAACTCTTTCTTGGGCTTGCTGCCGGATTGTCCGCCCGAATCATAGATCTTGAAGCCCGTAAGATCGATATCACTGTCACCGTTGTTGTAAATCTCAATCCAATCCGGATCCTCTGTGGTTCCGCGCGAATAGATCTCGTTCATCCAGGCATAGTTGGTCACCGGAGTCGTGCCTGTAAATGTGATGCTGTCGATGGTGTTCATCGGAACCGTGATCACCGAACCATCGGTTTTGTGAATGTAAAGGCTCTGTGCGGCAAGATTGGCCAACATCATCATCATAACAGACAGGATTAACGTTATTCTTTTCATGATTTTCTCTGTTTTACTTTTTAACAATAACTTTTTCACTTACAATTTCATTGTTTTGCCTGATCCTGCAAACATACAGGCCTGAAGGCACATCCGTGGTGTTCCAGCGATACTGGTATTCCCCTGGCTGTTGTTCGCCAAAGGACTTGTTCAGGCGGAGGCTCCCGCCGATGGTGTAAACCTCCAGAAGAACATCTCCTTTGACAGCAAGGGCGTAATCCAGGTTAACATGATCGCGGGCCGGATTGGGGTAGGCCTTGATTTTCAGCAGCTGTTGCACCAGCGCACCGTGCTGCGCCAGACCGGTATTAAGATCGAAGGTAAGCTTCCGGATGTCATCTATGGCTAGTTCGATGACGGTGCCATCCTTCAGGTTGACGCGCATGTTCTCCTGTGTTGATGCCCTTGGCAGCAACAACAGGTTAAACGATACCGTCAGGGATAAAAATAAAAGTGTTTTCTTCATGAGCGTTGAGTTGAAATATGTGTGCAAGGTAAAATTAAAATTCCTGTTTTGCAACCCTTTTTATCGAAATTAATGTTTTAACCCCTTTAGTGTCTCTTTCACTCATTCGATGTGAATGATAAATTTGCCTTTCCCTAATCGATACCGTACATTTGCTATTAGTTTAACAAATCCTTCTTCTATGAAGATACTCCTGATCCATCCTCCTAACAGCAAGGCAAGCATTGCTCCGGGAAGGTTCGAGCCTCTTGCACTGGAAGTCCTGGCCGCCCTTGTGCCGGATCATGATGTCAGCATACTCGACCTCAGGATTGATACGTACAGGGTTTTAGATGATCAGATTGCCTCATTTCATCCAGTCATTGCCGGAATAACCGTAAATAATTCCATCCACGTCATCCAGGCAAAAAAACTGATCTCCTATATCCACAACCGATATCCTGAAATGATTCAGGTGGTCGGGGGCCACCACGCAACCATGCTTCCTGTAGACTTCCGCGTTCCCGGTATCCATGCCATCTTCCTTGGCTGGGCCGAGAAAAGCTTTCCCGCGTATATTGAATCCTTTGAAAATGGCAAACCATTCGACCAGATTCAGGGTGTAGAAATACTTGACCACGGTAAAGTGCTGTTCCATAATGATAACCGGTATGATCTGAAAGCTTCCGATATTCCTTACCCCCGGAGGGACCTGGTGGCAAGGTACCTGAAGAAATACCACAGCGATATGGGTTTCCGGACATCCCTTGTCAACACGACCAGGGGATGCGCTAACCGTTGCTCCTTCTGTAGCGTGTGGCAGGCTGCCGGAGGACGGATCATCATCCGAAGCGCCGAAGATGTCTTCAATGAGATCGCCAGCCTGCCCAAATTCATTCCCCGGGTCTTTTTCGCAGATGATAATACCTTTCTGAATCCAGAGAACGCATTGAGGCTTTGCAGGCTGATCAAGGAGGCGAATATCCGGAAAAAATATTCCGGTTATTGCCGTTCCGATACCATCACGCGCCATCCCGACATGATGAGGGAATGGAGGGAGATCGGACTGGATAACCTCTGCGTGGGGTTTGAAACAACCAGCGATGATCAGCTGAACGATTTGAACAAGAAGAACACCCTTACGAACAATGAGGAGGCAGCCCGGATACTGAATGATATCGGGATACCCTTCCGCCCGCACTTTTTGGTCGATCCTGGTTTTAAGAAAGAAGACTTCAGCAGGGTAATACATTATGTGACAAAAAACAATCTAAAAAGCCCTATATTCCCTATCCTGACTCCAATTCCCGGGACAAAGTATCATTCCGAAGTGAAGAAAAATATTATTCTGAGCTATGATTATTTCGACTTTGCCCATGCCGTGGTAACGACACGGTTGTCACCCCGGGGCTTTTATACTGAATGGATACAGCTCTATTTTTCAAGTTATCCGATCCGGAAAAATCTGAAACGTTTCTTATTAAGGAACCTGGCAAGGATGACGGGAAATAAAGATGGCGTTAAGATGAACAGCCATATACGGCTGATCAACCTGTTCCTGTTACGGTTTGTTGGGATTTTCCTTTACCTCAAACTGGTCAGACACTATCATTACCTGGAAAAAAATAAACAATGAACCTGTCAGGTTCTTTCCGCAAGGCTGTCACTCTTTGTTCTTCATTCCTCAAGTTGAAACGGTATCCGGCTGATTTCAAAAATGTTGCTCAGATCAGAATAATCATACTGGATGATACCTGTGGTAGTGATCATGACCAGCATGCCGTTGAGCGGGATGACATCCCTGGCCTGGATGCCCGGATAAATCCTTATAAGATGCTGATCGATCCCTGAAGGATTGGAAACATCATAAATTTTCAAGCCTGCAGAGCCGTCGCATACAAAAAGCGTCGTCTGATCTATGCCAAGTCCATAAGGCTCGGCCATGGGATAGCTTTTGATCAGGCTTGGATTTTTCGGATCGCTCACACTGAGGACATCCATCTGGTTCTGCCATCCACCACACCGGTTGCCGGCACGCATGGTGACATAGGCAATTTTCTGATCAACCACCACAGGATCACAGCTCTGGAAATGGTCGTATGTTGCCAGGTAAACCGGCCAAGCCGGCTGTTGAATATCGTAAAGCAACATTCCTGTTTGCGTTCCAATATAAAGGAACGAGCTGTCGACGAATACGGTTTCAGCACTGAGTGACAGGTTGAAGACCGGGCCGGTGGCCGGCTTATCCGGCACACTGATGTCGATCAGCTGCATCTCCCACTGATTCAATACAAAAAGCGTACTGCCGGCGATGATGCACCGTGCCAGTGATCCTCCAACGCCAACAGTCTGGGAAACGAACTCCCCTGAGCCTGAATCCGAAAAGGACATCCATACGTCCCCCGTCCTTTCCCAGTAATAGACAGGTGGAGGGGCAATGTCTCCTTTATATTCCTCCGTATACTCCTCCAGCGACCATCCCGCGATCACTCCCTTTTCCTGGTCGATGGGTGCAATGGCATAATCACCCTCCACGTCGGGAATGGTATACGGAAAAACATCCTCCAGCCTGAATACTTCCTCCGTGTGGCTGATGTCTGCTATGTCAAGGACCACCAGATCTATGTAACTGTCAGCATAAAGATAATTTCCCTTAACGGCAAGGTCAACATTACCAGGGATCTGGATGAACGCAAGGTTAACCGGATGGGAAGGATCCGAATTATCGAAAATATGGATGCCCTTGTATTTTTCATTCACAAAAAGGTATCTGTCCTTTATGTATATCTTCCCCATCGCTTCGATCGCCTTCGGTGCCAAGGATTCAACAGATGACCGCAGCTCACCGTACGACATGTACTCCGGGACATATGCCCAATAGATACGTGTTTCGGTATAGGTGTCCTTACAGGACGAAAGGAGCAGGATACTCCCGATAACCGGTAAAAGGAACAGGCCGTGTATTCTTTTCATACGATGTTTGTTTGATTAGCGAAATAAAAATCCCAGGCTCAGGACAATCCTGTTAAACTGCTCGGTGCGTTCCACCTTAGTCGAATGGTTGGGATCATCATATTCCCAGTGGTTATATTCGGCGGTCATCCGGGATTGCTGAAACCGGTAGCCCACGGCGAAAGTAATGGCTGAATGTCTGGAAAGATCTTTCCGTATGCCTGCACCCGCTCCGGCCAGGGGGCCGCCAAAGTTGTTCTGGCTTGATGAATAGTAATAGAAATTCTCATTTTTCTCGAGGGGCAATGCATAGCCCCCCTGTAGATAAATCCAAGGTGACCATTTCCCGGGCAGGATCTTATAGCTGACCTGTGCAAACAAAGGAAGCATGGCTGTACCGAACCATTCCACACCGGTCCCGGCACCAGCCGATAGACGGAATGGAAAGTTATAGCACGTATTTACCGTGAATCCAAACGACTGGTCGCTTCCCCCAAACAGGTGAAGCTGCGGCTGAACTTCAACATTCGAAGGCTGGTCAGTTTTCGCAGGCGATAAGGTATCTGTTTCCCGCATGACCATTTTCCGGATCTCACTCTCCGGGATGGCCAGGATATTTTCACCTACCATTTCGATCCTGACTCCCTGTCCGGGGGTGCTTTCCAGCACCTTCCCGCGTAAAATGCTTCCGTCATTAAGGTACAGGGCGTCTTGCTCCTGTTGCTGTGCAACGACCAGCAGGGGAAGCATCAGAATAAAGACCCAAACTGCAACTAATTTGATTGTCATTGGCGTAATGATTAATTTCCCGCGGATTCAGTCATATTGTACAGACGGAATAAATACAAATAGTTGCCCGGAAATCAAAAGAAAATACGATGTATGGTTGGCGCTTCTTACGCTCTTCCAGACGATCCTGACGCTGAAAGATGGCTGCCAGCCCTGGATTGGATTGAAGCAAGAATGAATGCTATCGACCTCATCGTCGGTGGGCACGGTGCCATCCTTTCCATTTACGACCTGCAGTCATTCCATGAAGGAGTGAGGAAAAAGTACAACGAGCTCCCCTGATCATCTGCTTTTTTTCCCTATCGGGCACACCGCCACACATAAACCGCAAATCCTTTCCTCCACTCCTAATTGCTGTCTGGCCAGTTCACCGCATTTTTCCCTGCATTTGTAAGCATTGAAAAAAGCATCCCTGTGGGTACGGATGTCCCATAACTGACCAGTGGCTGCCTGCGCAGGGCACCGCTCGACGCAGATGCTGCACTTCCCGCAATGGCTTTCATTTACAGGAACAGAAACATGGCCGGGCTCATGATCGGTCAGCAGGGTGACCAGCCGTAACCGCGGACCGAATTCTTTGGAAATGAATAACGCTGTCTTCCCGATCCAGCCGAGCCCGGCCCTTGTCGCCACCATTTTATGGGAAAGATCATACGTGAGGGTGGAAAGATACTTCGCATAATCCCTGGATCCCAGGTTAATGGTAGGTGGTATCACGATCGCATCAACGCCCTTCTTATGGAGCTCTTCTTTGATTTCCCCGGCCACGGAAGCCAGTTCCCTGTTGATCTGGTTGTAATGATGGTAATATTCAAGGGTCGGGCCCCTTTGAATTGAATCCACAATACTGTCTTCCAGCCTTCTACCGATGGAGATCCCAAAGCGGTGCCGTCCGAACCTTTCATCAATCAGGCCTGTAAGGTCTGCAGTGCCGAAAATGTATCGCTCAGGCGGAGAAAGGATTTTTTCAAGGATCGTGTCGATCATTTGGCGAAACTCCTCTTAAAGCTTTATCTCCCGAACCTTGGGAGGAATGACCCACCGGAGCTCCATTATGCACGATCGTTCCTGGCACGGGTCATTTCATCAGACTAAATTACATTATTTTCAGTGATGGTCATTCATTCAGGTAATTTGAATCTTATTAATATTACAACGAAAAAACTTTAGTATATTCGCACATAAGAAACCAACCAAATTCTTTTAAACCATGAAAAAAACAGTACTTTTTCTTTCGTTGATGCTGCTGTGCATTGTCAGTGGGTTTTCACAGGCTTCATTCAATACGGGTGTGATGGAGGTCTATACAAACCAGTACGGCAGAATTCGGCTCTATTCCTCCGATGGCCTCAGGCAATTGGAACGTGCCTCGATCCTGGTGGCGACATCGCCCACAACGGTCTTTGACTATACCAATGATGCTGAACAACTGGAAGCGACCGTGCTGGTTGAGAATCCGGAAATGAGCGATTTTGAAATCTATGGCGCCTATGACAACTCCTATTCATCCCTGCCTCCGGATGTAATTGTCAAACAAAGTGCCTACGGCTGGAATAATGCAGCTTTCACCATTATCAAGTTCAATGTAAAGAATGATGAATCCAGCGCCATCAATGCCACTATCGGTGTGGAATTCATTCCTTATTTGAACGAGGAATACGGATTTGATTCCTTGACCTACCTCAGCGATGAGGGAGTTGTCCGGTTTCACAGAGGCCCTCAGATCAATCTGGGCGCAAAACTCCTCTCCGCCTCCCTCTCATCCCTTTACTCCTTTGAATGGTATGAAGATTATTCGGTGGATACGGATTACTGGAACTGGATGAATTATGGCTCATTACAGCCTCTCTATGCTTCGAACACGGCCGACGGACCGGTAGCGGTTACGGCTCAGAATCCGGTGACCATCAATCCGGGACAATCCTTTGATGTGTATTACGCTTTGGCACTCGGAGAAAACCAACAGGCCATGCTATCCAACATTGCAGCAGCCGTAGAGAAGTACGATGCCTGGTTCACCACTGTCGACGAACCGGGAGCGAGCGAATTCAACCTCCTGCAGAACTACCCCAATCCGTTCGGACAGACAACCATGATCCGTTATCAGTTGCCGGCGAATGGATGGGTAAGCCTGCAGGTCTATGATATCATGGGGAACCTGGTATCAGCACTGGTAGATGAAGAGCAGGCAGCAGGAACCCATATCGTTGATTTTGATGCGGCTGGTTTACCCGGTGGAGTGTATCATTACACGCTCAGGTACAATGGTCAGATGAGGACAAACACCATGATGGTGGCAAAATGAAACAAAAAACCACTTCAAATCAAAACAGGTTATTTTGATTTCTGCTCTTTGCTATTTGATCTTGTTAACCGGATTTCCCTCTGATCACCTGACCAGTAGTTTCTCCACTACGGTCACATCTTTTGTTTCCATAACCACCAGGTATATCCCGGATGGTAAATGATGTGGTGCGACATTTTCACTTGTTTTTTCCAGCCTGATGGTCGCCAGAAGGTGACCCGCCAGGCTGAGGATCCTTGCGTTCTCCGGAAGCCATTCAGGGTGACTGCAGCGGATATGCATTTGGTTGTTTTGTTCCCACAGGTGAATGAAAAGTGAGGTTTCCACGGGATCACCCAAACCTGCCGATCCAAGGCTACCGCTGGTGATATCCTCCCAGTAATTCACCGCTTCATTTAAAACGGTGACAGAAACAGCTGGGATTCCGGTAATGTCCGCCGTCAGATTGAGAGAGCACTCGGCAGCATTTTTATACGTAACTGCCTGTATATAAACTCCTAATGGTGCATTATTCAACCTGAAATGCTCTTTTGAGAGGACGGGCTGCGCAAAATAATCCCCATAAAGCGTCAGGCTGATCGTGTTGGCTGATGCGGAGATGCCTGCCCACGGATAAATCAGGGTTCCCGGAAGGTTGTAATCCATCCAGTGAAGCCGGTTGAACAGAAAATCCTCAAAATAGTCCACCTCGTCCTCATAGGTATTGCCATACCAGTCGTTATTCGGCCATACATACTGTCCGAGGATCGGCCAGCGCTGGTAGTTACGGTCTTTGGCTTCATCGATGAAAACGAGGATTGAATCGATCACCGCATGGATTTCAGCATCTACCAGGTGATGCTGTCGCAGGTAAGCATACCTGGTTTTGGCCACATTCTGAAAATAGGGATCCTCCATCAGTCGTTTCCACCAGAACATAACACTGGCATCGTGGGGCTCAACCCGGGTATATGCCCACCCGGTGTGATCGATCCCCGGTTCCCAGTAATCCACATTTCCATAGCCAAGATTGAAATCCCAGGCAGGGCCGGCAAAAAGTTTCCCGCCATCTGTGTCTTTCTCTTTATAAAAATAGTTGCTGTACCTGTATTTGTCCACCTCCTTCGATATCTCGCTCAGCAACATGAAATCGATAAAAGAAAGTACATCGAAATATTTCTGGTAACCGTCGTTGGGATCAGCAAAGCTGACTGAAGTCAGGGTATTTTCCGCAACCGTGATGAAGTCTTTGATATAGGATCTCTGCGCATTCACGATCTCATCCGGATCCGGGTAGAAGTACTGAAAAATGATGTCCATCGCATTCGGGTAAGCCGGTGAAGGATTGGACTTCCAGCCGTCGACACCGAAGACGAAGTTCCAGTCGAGCTTGTCCACTCTGAGAATATAACCGCCCGTCAGATCATCACCCGTGACCTCATCCGGTTTCAACGTGGCAATATCGACACGGCTCTCATCCTTCTTGATCTTTTCCATCATCACATACACTCCACGGTAGTTATTGTTCAGGATAAGCTCGCAGTAAACTGTGCGCGTGCAGTAGTGTCCCATTTTCCGACCCATATCGAAGGTCACCACGTTGCGAAGCATCGATTTATCTGTGTAGGGTGCGTACAGCACCCAGTCATTTTCCTCCGGCATGCCCAGGAGCGAAACATCCAGGTTTTCACCATCACTGTCACGGGTTTCAAATCCATAGGACTTCTTGGGGAACATCTGGGTGGACTGGCCCCGGATTTCAATGCCGATGAATCCATCATATCCGTTGAACGGATCATTCGAATTATTCATCACCCCCGGCCCATTGTCAATGATTCCCATTTGAGCGGTGATCTTTGGCTCATCAGGTATCGAAACGCCGTTGGTGTTGATCACCACGATGGGTAAATTTGACCAAAGCTCGATTGGCCAGGGTACTTCCTTCATTACATCATCCAGATACCAGCTGATCCCGGGGGTAGTGCCCAAAAAATCCCAGAAGATGACCATCCGTGTCAGGTCTCCGTAAGAAAGACCGGAGAAATCGAACTCCAGATCCGTCCATTGCCCCGGTACAGGCGTTTTTACGATCTCATGCGAGAAGGTGTTGTTATGATTTTCGAATTTCAGGGCAACATCTCCTCCGGTGACAGGTGCCAGTACCTTTATCCGGTAACGGGGGTAGAAATCAAAATTGGCAGGTTCATCCAGATCACAGAGCATATAATCCCACATTCCCACCCCACTGATCACCTTCAGGCAAAGTTCGGAAGCATTGACATCATCGGGAGAAGGGTTAGGAACAATTTCCGATCCTCCTGTCGAAATGTACCAATTCTGGATAATTCCGTCCCAGTTGGAGATGGTGTCATATCTCTGACCATTCGTTGCGACAGGCAGGAAAATCACCATCCAGCAATATCCATAGAATAAAAAATGCTTACTGATACGTTTCACTTCAAAACTTTTAATTGATACGAGCTGGTTCCGGACAGCTAATGTACACTTTTCTGCCGGATCGAAGTATATTATGGTTGGAGAAATTGGATTTCCTTATTGAAAGATTTAAATGTACATATATTAAAATATTAGATTTGACTTTTTCACTACAATGGACTATATTTATCAGCAAATTGGATCTATTTGCTTTTCTTAAAAATTACATCCCATGCCAGCACTTATCATCATCGCTCCTTCACACGGAAGCGAGTTGTACATTCTGTTTTACGTGGCCGCTTTCCTGGTGGCCACCGGGATATTGCTCTTCCAGGGAATCAGAAACCGTTATCCCGTCAGGACATGGCTCCTGATCACCCTCTTTGGGATTCTTTGCTTTATCATTGGCAACAAAGCCATTACGATTGCACCATTGGAATGGATACAGCTCTTCAAGAGTCATTCCCTTCCCGACAGCGGCCGTTCAATCCTGGGCGGCATAGTGGGGCTCACCGCAGGCTTGATGATCGCTCAGCGATGGCTGAAATTCAACCGTCCTGTGGTTGACCACCTGGCCTATGCCCTGCCCGCTGGTTTGGCCATCACCCGTATAGGATGCCTGTTCGGTGGTTGCTGCTTCGGTACACCCACCTCACTGCCCTGGGGGATTCAATACGGAGCACATTCGCATGCTTTCCAATTCCAGGCGGAGCATCTTCAAATCCCCGCAACCGGTGCAGTGTCATTGCCGGTACATCCCACACAGCTATACGACATTTTTTTCTGCCTGGCCATTCTTCTTCTTGTTTATCTTACCCGTAACCGCTGGAAAGCCTCCGGGAGCCGGTTCCTTTTTGTGATCCTCTGTTATGCAGTGTTCCGGTTTGCTGAAGAGTTCCTCAGGGAATCCACACGGACAGGTCTGCCGGATGAATCCTTATGGGGCTTAAAGGTGATCCAGTGGATGCTCCTGGTTTCCGCGGGCATGCTGGCCCTTGTTCTGATCCTGAGGGAGCGCAGGGGGAGAAACTCCTTGCAGACGGTGAAAGACATAAATAAAGGTGCCTTATCACGCGAACTGCTTTTATTATCGACCGTTCCCCTGTTCATCATCCTGGCCGGCAGCTGGCTGGATCCCTTTGAAAAACTGACGCTCTGGCTGTTCACGCTTCCTTTGCTTACAGCCTATCTCTGCCATTGTTATTTCCGCCTGACCATCCCGGCACTCCGTAAAATCCTGCCTTTTCTCTTCCTCATTGCCCTGGTGACGATGAGCCAGGATACCATTGATCAGCAACCAGGTAAAACCCCTGACCAATATAAGGGATGGCTCAGTCTGGAAGCTTTTGGTAGCCTGGGGACGTATGAGGAAAGGCACTACGATTGCGACGGAAACATAATAGGAAGAAACGACCGGGACTATTCAACCTGGGGAGCAGGTATGGCTTATCACTGGAAACTTGATCAAGATCAGCACCTGACAGCGGGTATGAACTTCTATTCTGCTTCCGACAGGACGGATGACCCCGATAATTGGGACTACGCATCACCCGCTATGAATGTGTTCCTGAGCTATGATTATCTGTACGCAGGCGGAAGCCTGGGAATGAACGTTTTTTTCGATCCATTCACCATTAGCGATATAACTCCCGCCATAACCGCCTGGGTGGGTAAGAAAGATATTCTTTTTGGTGAAGCCAGGCTCCTGACCGATTACTACCAGATGGGGCGGCCGGGTGTCTTTAATTTCGGGCTGGGATCCGGACTGGGCAACGTGGATAAAAGCGTACTGCACGCAGATCTGTGCATGGAACTTGACTGGGATCTCTGGAGTGATGCAGGACATTCCTGGATCTCAGGATTGAACCTGGCTGGAGATATATGGATTACCGAATGGATGACGTTGAAAACCAGTGTTTTTCTGGGAAAAAACTTTGGTGGTTCGTTTGGCCTGAGGACCCATCTGGGTAAGGACCGGTGGCAGTCGAAGCGTTAGTCACCATTGAACAAAACATTCCATTTCTTGTTTATCAACTTATATAAAATCATATAAAACGAACCAAAAATAAACATGAACACACCGAACGTAACAAAGTGGAGCATCGACAAAGCACACTCTGAGGTACAATTTAAAGTAAAACATCTGGTGATCGCCACCGTAACCGGGCAGTTCAATGACTTTGACGCCACCCTGGAAACTTCGGGTAATGACCTTACAGGTGCTAAGGCTGAATTCACGGCCTCCGTGGACAGCATCTCAACCAACTCTACCGATCGCGACAATCACCTGAAATCTGTTGATTTCTTCGATGCAGCAAACCACCCGGAGATCAGATTCGTTTCCACGAAATTTGATAAGACCGGTGAAGACACTTACACGATGACCGGCAACCTCACGATACGAGGAACCACAAAGGAGGTGACACTGAATGTTGAAGCAGGTGGTATCATTGTGGATCCCTGGGGCAACACGAAGGCAGGCTTTGAGATCACCGGCAGGATCAACCGATTCGATTACGGACTCCACTGGAACTCCGTCACCGAAGCCGGAGGGCTAGTGGTTGGCCCGGAGATCAAACTGGCATTAAATGTTGAGATGACGAAGATTTGATTTTTGATCTTTGCTCTTTCACAGGATCTGCAAATACGGATTCAGCAACTTGTAAACAGCCGATGTCTGTTGCGTGGTAACCAGCGGATTGAACGACTCGGCCTGGAGGGCGACGGTCCTATAGTAACCGTCGATGGGTTTGCGGCAATGCCCGGTCATTTCAACCCGTATCTTTTTGGAAGGATCATTCGGCCGGTATTGAAGCGAAACGACCGCATCAACGTTAACCTTCCGATGAAAGCCTGGCCTGAACCAACCTGAACGGTATCTGCAGGTCATTCCAACCGTCCCGCGGTAGATATGGAGCACCTCACCATTCTGGGTATTGGGAAAGACAGAAGCAGGCCCGTCAAGCTGCAAAGGCTGATGATCCATCGTATATACTTCCACGTGCAAAAGCCTGGGAGCACATCCCGATTTGCACCTGTGCCGCATAAAATACAGCTGCCCTTTTTCCGGTGGACCGATGCTCTCAATATGAATATCGGTCAGCTTGTCAAATGCAAAATAGGGCCCCTCCTGGGTGGTAATGATCGTATATCCGCTCAGATCTCTGTCGGTCGCCTGACCGTCGCTCATCTCAAAGCTGTAAGCCGCAAGACTCCGGGAAAGAAAAACAGCATCCAGGGGCATAGTACCTCCTTTAAAGTTTTACTTATTGTTTAAAAACGATATTGGGAATGGATTTATTATTAAAACTCAGGATTTCACATATATCGGCACGCGATACAAATGCACCAGGCAAGGAAACTGAAAATCACATCTCCCTGGATCCCTGCTTTCGCAGGGATGACCTGTGCCGTTGAGAACAAGGGAGGTGGATTAAAATTGCCAGCAATTTTAATCCACCTCCCTTGACTCCCAAATGATGAATGTCATTCCCGCGCAAGCGGGAACCCCAATCCTTAAATAAATACAAAATCATAAATACTGAATCACAAATTAATGAATCACACCGTCTTTCTGTACCGGTTGATGGCCAGGGCAGTGAATCCGGTTGCAATCGCCGTCAGGGCATAGATTTCCATGCTAATGTCATGAAACGTGGATCCTTTGAGCAAGACCATCCTGTTAATTCGCATCACATAAACGACGGGATTGATCAGGTCAATCTTCTGTGCCCACGCCGGCATGCTCTCCAGCGGTGTGAAAACACCGCTCATCAGGATAAAAACGATCATGAAAAAGAATGCGGTGAACATGAATTGCTGCTGGGTACTTGAAAAAGTGGAGAGCAAAAGGGCAAGCCCGAGAACGGACACCAGGAAAATGGCCGAACAAAGAAAAAGAAGGGCCACATTCCCTTCAAACGGTATGTTGAAAGCCAGCTTTCCCAGCGCCAATCCCAGGGCAAGGTCCACCAGACCTATGACCAGAAAGGGTACCATTTTGGCAACGATGAACTGATACTTTTTCACCGGGGTAACATTGATCTGCTCAATGGTGCCGCTCTCTTTTTCCTTGACCAGGTTAAGTCCTGCCAGAAGGAATCCTATGGCCAGTACCAGTATGCCAAGGATTCCCGGCAGCATATAGTATTTGTAATTGAGCATTTCGTTGTACCAGTACCTGTTGGTGACCTGTATCTGGGGTATGGATGGTAAATTCCCCATGCCTGCGGTTTCAGCGATGATGTTTTTGTTGTAATCACCGATCACCCCATTCAGGTATGCCCACGAAAGCTGGGCACTGGAAGCATTGATCGCATTGGCCGAGACAAATATGCTGACGGGATTCCCTTGGCCGGTTTCTTTTCCGAAGCCGTACGGTATCTGCACAATGGCATCGCATTTATCCCTGCTCAACAGGTCGTTGGCTACTTCTTCAGAGAATGTTGAATACCTGACCCTGAAAAAAGTTGACCCCTCCAGTTGACTTACCAGCCCTCTTGATTCGGTGGTCAAATCCCTGTCAACAATGCACAGCCTGACATTTTTGATTTCAAAGGTCACAGCAGGGACCAACACCAGCATTTGAACGATCGGGATGGCAAAAATGGCCTTCCCGATGAATTTATCCCTGAAGATCTGAAGAAATTCTTTCCTTATCAGGTACAAGATCGTCCTCATTCTTTATTCTCCTGATTTACTGCAACCTTATTTTGAAATTTCTGACAGCCAATCCGATGAATGCCAGTGTAAAAAGAACAAGTATCAGTGTTTCTTTCCAGACATTAAGAAAACCCGTCCCTTTGATCATGATGTTCTTGATGATCACGATAAAATAGCGCGGGGGTAAAATGGAGCTGATCCATCCGTATACGTTCGGCATATTCTCGATGGGGAAGATGAACCCGGAAAGGAGGATTGTCGGAAGCATCAGGCCCACCAGCGATATAAAAATGGCCTGCTGCATGGTTTTCGACACCGTCGAAATCAAGATGCCCAGTGAAAGGCTCATCAGGATATAAAGCATCGCTTCCGCGAGAAGCAGGGCCAGGCTTCCCTTTACCGGCAAGTCAAAGACCAGCCAGGAAAGCAATAAGATGATGATCACATCGGCAAAGGAAAGGATAAAATACGGAATGACTTTACCCAGAATGATCTGGAACGGCCTCATGGGGGATACGAGCAGGACCTCCATCGTCCCGAATTCCTTTTCACGTGTAATGGTAATGGATGTCATCAGGGCACAGATCAGGATCATGATCAGGGTGATGACCCCCGGCACGAACATGAACTGGCTTTTGAGGGAAGGATTGTAGAACATCCTCACTTCGGGCTGCACCAGAAAGGTCCCCGCAGCGGAGCTCCCTGCCAGCTCAAGGTTGAAAGCGCTTACGATTGCCGTTATTGAATTTGTCGTAAGGGTTGCCATGTTAGGCTCCGAACCGTCGGTGATGATGCTGATGGCCGCTTTGCCCTCGGCAGTAAGCTTCCGGCTGAAATTCTCCTCAAAGATGACCACTGCCTTGATTTTACTACCCCTGAGCACTTTATCTACATCACGATAGCTCAACAGGTTTTCATCCCTGGTGAATAATCCTGATGAACAAATTTTGTCGGAAATTTTCAGAGTCATTTCATCCCGGGAAAGATCAAGAAAGGCAATCCGGGCATTTTCCAGGTCAGTTCTCACCACGAATCCGAACAGCAGTATCTGGGCTGCAGGGATCCCGAATAGGATGATCATCGTGCGGTAATCCCTGAAGATATGCAGGAACTCTTTCTTGACAAACCCGATGAATCGTTTCATAGCTCAGTTCTTTGTGGGACGGGCTATTTTTATGAACACTTCCTCCACCGAATCCACCGCATAGTGCTTTTTCAAGCCAGCTGGCGTATCCAGTGCCACAATCCTGCCTTCGCTCATGATGGAGACACGGTCACAATATTCGGCTTCATCCATGTAATGTGTGGTGACAAAGACCGTGATGCCCCTGGCTGCCGTTTCATAGATCATCTCCCAGAACTGACGCCTGGTTATGGGATCAACCCCGCCAGTGGGTTCATCGAGAAAGACAATTTTCGGTTCGTGCAGAACCGCCACTGAGAAGGCGAGTTTCTGTCTCAATCCAAGAGGCAGGGCGGAGATCATCCTGTCACCGTATTCTCCAAAATCCAGCTTTTGCAGGAGCATCGCGGTTCTTTCCTTGATCAGGTTCCGTTTCATCCCATAGATGCCACCGTAAAGCATGATGTTCTCCCTGACCGTCAGATCCTCATACAGCGAAAACTTCTGGCACATGTAACCGATGTTCTTCTTTATCTTCTCGGGATGTCTCTTTGCATTGAATCCTGCGACAATGACATCGCCCGAGGTGGGTTCCAACAATCCTGATAGTATCCGGATGGCGGTCGTCTTACCTGCTCCGTTCGCACCCAGGAAACCAAAGATCTCACCTTCAAAGACCTCGAAATTCAGGTGATCATTGGCAACGAAGCTTCCAAACTTCTTCACCAGATCCCGAACCGATATGACCTTGATTTTTTTCATTTTTCTACCATACTGGAATCCCTACGGGATTCTCCCATATCTTTATCCTTTGTGCCTTTGTGCCTTATGCCTTATGCCTTCCCTCCATCAACTCCAGAAACCTGTCCTCAATCCCAGCCCGGATTTCACGGATCGTTACATCCTGGATGCCCATTTTGTTCAGATAGGAATGGATCGCATCGTCAAAATCATCATCTTTAAACGTAATATGTACGGCGTCTCCGAAAGGGTAAGCGGTGTTGATTCCCGGATGACTCCGCAGGGCATTGATCAGCTTGTATTTTCCCGGTGCCTGAACACTGAAGAGCTTTCTGCTGAATCCGTCCCTAATTTTTTCCGGTGGGTCAACGGATAGGAGCTGTCCATCCTGGATCAGCGCCACTCTGTCGCACTGCATGGCCTCATCCATATAAGGGGTTGATACAATGATTGTTATATTATACGGCCTCAATTTTTTCAGCATCTCCCAAAATTCCGAGCGTGACACAGCATCAACTCCGGTGGTAGGCTCATCCAGGACAAGCAAGTCCGGTTTATGGATCAGCGCACAGGATAAGGCAAGCTTCTGCTTCATGCCGCCCGATAATTTTCCTGCAAGCCTCTTTTTAAAAGGTTCAATGTGCGAATAAATGTCACGGATAAGATCGTAGTTCTCCTGAACGGTGGTCCCAAAGACCGTCGCATAGAAATTCAGATTTTCCTCAACTGACAGATCCAGGTAAAGGCTGAATCTCCCGGGCATATAACCAATGTTTTTGCGGAGTTCCCTGAAGCCGGTCCTGCAATCGAGTCCCATCACGGTGGTTTCTCCCTCATCAGGAAGAAGCAGGGTGGTCAGGATCCTGAAAAGTGTTGTTTTACCGGCTCCGTCGGGACCGATAAAACCGAAGATCTCGCCTTTGCTTACATCAAATGAGATATCGTTCAGGGCTTTGACTGCACCGAATGACTTGGTTAACTGTCGGACCGAAATGAAACTGTCTGTTGACATGGATCCAATTAAAAATTCACTTCCCCTGGCATGCCGATTTTCAGGTAGCCATCATTTTTGACCAGCACCTTTACGGCGTAAACCAGGGTTACACGTTCTTCCTTTGTCTGAATGATCTTGGGCGTAAACTCAGCCCTGGAAGATATCCAGCTGATGGTGCCTTCATACTTTTTGAAATCTTTCCTGCTGCTGTCGATGAGTACGTCAACCTTCTGTCCGAGTTTGATCTGTGAAAGCTGTGTTTCGCTGACATAAATCCTGATGAACATATGCTCCAGATCAGCAATTTTGTAAAGCGGCCGGCCCTGGGATGCCATTTCAAAAGGTTCGGCGTATTTGGTAAGCACGGTGCCATCGACCGGATTGACGATCTTGCACTTACGGAGCTGATCCTCAACGATCGCCTGCTGAATCTCCACCGTACTGCTTTGTTCCGTCAACGTATTGGTACTGGTTGTCAGGACGCTTTTCTGCGCTTCTATTTTTGAGCGAAGGATATCGATCCGCGTATTGGCATCATCCAGTTGCTTTTGGGATGCGACCTCACCTTTTACAAGATTCTCAATACGGTCCCTGTCATCCATTGCATTGGTCAGCTCTTTCCGGAGGGATTCCAGCTGGGTCTTGATATCGGGCCTGCCCGACAGGATCGCCTTACGGTTTTGCTCCAGCTGTAATTTCGACAGATAGAGCTGTGTGCTGTCAATATGGCCGACCAGTTGACCTTGCTTCAGCAATTCACCTTCCCTGATGTCAAACGCGAGGATTTTCCCATTTGCCTCTGCAGAAACCATGGTCTCAACTGCTTCAAAATTACCTGCAGCATCGAATTCATGATTTTGGTCATTGCAGGAAATCACAAGCAAACTGATAACTGGAAATAATATAAACCTGTATTTCATAATCAGAACGTTTATTAGGTTTTAATCAATGACCGGTTTTTATTTTGTAGTCATAAAGGCTCATGAGCAGTTGCATTTGATGCAATGCCCGTGCGCTTCTGGCTTCACTTTCCTTGTTGATGGCGCTGATCAATTCATTCATCGAACAAATGCCGTTGTCGTATTTCAGCTGATAACCGTTTTTGATCTTGCCCCTCAATGATACCATTTCATCATCATTGCCGAGGATGGCATTTTGTTTTTCGATTTCGCTTGAGAGCTGCATCAATTGCAGATGGTTGTTGAACAGGAACGTTTCCTGCTGGTTGGTGATCAGGTCCATTTTCAGCTGATTGAGTTTTTTATTGTTTGATAATTTATATAATCCTGCGGTATTCCATGATACGCTCAATCCTGCAAGAGCCAGCGATGATAAGGTTTCCGTGGCGAAACTCATGCCGGGCTCCATTAAAATTCCGGCACCCATCAATCCAAATTTCGGCATGACACTGACCTTGTCAAATGAAGATGTTGCTTCGATCAGCTTTAGCTGGCTGGAAAATACGGTCAACTCGGGCCTGCTTACGGTCAACGACGCGTAAGATTCCACAGCCAGTGGCGTTTCCAGTTGTACACTGTCCGGGAGTTCGGTACCCATCATGAAGGCAAGCATATCCACATATCCCTTCCGTGCGAAATTGAATTCAATTTGCCTCTGGCCGGCATTCAGCAGTTCGGTCCTCACCTCATCCACATCTGTCTGGTAAGTCAATCCCTGTTCCTTGGTCAGCTTGGCACTGTTCAAGCCGCGAGCCAGGTTGTCGTTCAGGATGGAAAGCTGCCTGAGTTGCTCATCGATCAGTAATATTCCGAAATACAGCTGATTGACACGTTCACGAACTTCATAAATGGAGACATCTGCATTTGCGCTTTCAGCTGCAGCATTTGCTGTAGCTACCTCTTTTTGTGTACGGGTAGCTCCGCCATCCCAGATGGTTTGCTGGATCTGGCCGATGCCAATGAATTGAAAATCGTGTTCTTCAGCAGGTTCCATCATTGGGATATCAATGCTCGGCAATCCACTGATGATGTAGGCACCGATCCCTGTAATGCTTATCTGGGGAAGATAGGCTTTATGGGCGTTTGAAATCGTATACTCTTTTGTTTTTTCAATGAGGTCATATTGCCTGATCAAGGGATAGTTCCTTTCGGCCAGAAAATAACAGCTGTCGATGTTCAGAACGGTCGCTGATTGTGAGAAAGAAAAAGATGAACACAGGAGTAAAATACTCATAGCCAAAAGTCCCGGGCTTGCGTCCGCCGGTCCTTTTGAATTTCTTTTTCGTTTTATCATTTTCTCTTTTTTATATACAATGACAGAATAATACGGGTTCTTGTTTTTTAACGCAAAAATTACAGATTTCGATCCGGTTCCCTCAGCTTTTAATTCTCAGAGATAGGATATTTTTCTCACCCTCAAATTTGTACTCAACACTTTCCGACCGTGCCCTGATCAGCCTTAATCCTATTTCATCCTCCAGCGTGCCATCCGCAAGTGGATTGACAGGTGCACCGGCGCTTTCACAGACCATTTCAAGGTTGCCGTCCTTTTCAGAAAAATGGAGGTTCAGGCTAAGATCCGTATAATCAGATTGAATTCCAAGCACCTCTTCTGCAATATGCACCAGAACGTCTTTTGTCTTTTGAGGCAGCATATGCTTGTCGCAGAATGCCTCCAGATCAGCCTGCAGGTGGTACAGGTCATAATCCCTGCTGGAAATGGCATAGTGCCAGCTGCGGATCCGGTGGATGAAAGCCCTGGTCT
This sequence comes from Bacteroidales bacterium, assembly GCA_035342335.1. Classification (NCBI taxonomy): domain Bacteria; kingdom Pseudomonadati; phylum Bacteroidota; class Bacteroidia; order Bacteroidales; species Bacteroidales bacterium. Next base: position 51,031 of record DAOQWY010000005.1, on the reverse strand, counting down.
TCCCTTTCTGTGGATTTTCAAAGATCTGCTCCGGCGGGCCCTCTTCATAGATGATCCCTTCATCCATATAAAGGACACGGCTTGAAATGTTCCTTGCAAACCCCATCTCGTGCGTAACGATCACCATGGTGATGCCTTCCTTCGCCAGGCGGCGGATCACAGCGAGTACTTCACTGACCATCGTCGGATCAAGGGCTGAAGTGGGTTCATCGAAAAGCAGGATCTCCGGTTCCATGGCCATACAGCGGGCAATGGCCACGCGCTGTTTCTGCCCGCCGGACAGTTCGTCCGGAAAACTGTTCGCCTTTTCCGTCAAACCCACCAGCTTGAGCAGTTCCATCGCTTTTCTGCTGGCTTCCAACCGTTTCATGCCCCGCAATTTGACCGGCCCAAGGGTCAGGTTCTCCAGCACTGATAAATGGGAGTACAGGTTGAACGACTGGAAGACCATGCCCATCTTCTGCCTGAGTTTTGGGACATCCGTCTTACTGCCGAGCAAGGGGATCGCGTCGATCAGAATGCTTCCCCCCGTTGGGGTCTCAAGCAGGTTAAGGCAACGGAGGAAGGTGCTTTTCCCGGATCCGGAAGGACCAATGATGGTAATGATCTCACTTTTCCGGATTTCTACATTGACATCACGCAAGACAACCAGGCTGCCAAAATGTTTTGAAAGATTTCTGACGATGATCATACCCTTACCTCCACTTCTTTCCTTAAGCGTTTTCGTTTAGGATCTACCGAGATTTCCACCCGGCTCAGCGCCCAGGTCAACAGCCAAGCAATCAGCAAATAGATGACTGCTGCCATGATGAGCGGGAAAAAAGCATCAAAGGTGCGGCTTCGGATAATATCGCTTGCTTTGGTCAGATCCTGGACAGCCACATAACCGACGATGGAGGTCATTTTTACCATTGAAATGAACTCTCCCTTGTAAACCGGGAGCACCTGGCGCAATGCCTGGGGCATAATGATATGGATGAAAGTTTGAACTTTGGAAAATCCGGATGCAATACCTGCTTCCTTCTGCCCCCTGTCGATGCTCTGGATGGAGGTCCGGAACATTTCCGACACGTACGCACCGAAATTGATGCCGAAGGCAATGATGGCAGCAATCACCGGATTGATGTTCACTGAAGCAAAGATGATGTAAAAAATGATCATCAGCAGCACCAGCACAGGGGTACCCCGTATCAGGGTTATAAACAGGCCGGCGATACCGGAAAGGATTCTTTTCTTCGACATTCTCATAAAACAGATAATCCCACCCAGCAGGGTGCCCAGGATAGCTGAAAAGAGGGAGATAATCACCGTGGTTTTCAACCCATTCAGGATCAGCAGATACCTTTTTTCCAGAACCATGTTATCGTGAAAGCTTTCGGCCATCTTGCCCAGGAAGGATTTGCCGGTCTCACCGGCATCTTCATCCCGGTAGGCCGACAGGTTCTTTTTCAAGGCGATCAACGTGGCCCCGGAACGATGGTATGGGTCAGAAAAATCAATTCTTTTTTCCCTTTCTTCCGTGATCATCATCGTAGCCGTGATGAGATCTATTTTACCGGAGGAGATGGCAGCGATCAGGCTGCCGAATGGCATATCCACCGGGATGTATTCCTTTCCCAGATAAGCAGCAAACCGTTTCCCGAGCTCAATGTCGAACCCGGTGATTTCTCCTTCCTGGTAAAGTGAGAACGGCATTCCCAGGTCACCGACCACACCTGCCCTCAATGAGCCGGAAGAAGACGTTAGGATGATATCCGGCATTTCTTTCACTCCTTCATCGATCCAGCGGCTGGTCATATCGTCATAGATGCCATTGGTTTTGATGGTCTGAAGGAATGCATTGAAATGCTCCCTTAGCGTATCATTTTCCTCGTTAAAGCCGGCAGCGATTCCTGCAAAAAACACATCCTGCGCCAGGATTCCCAGGTCCGGATTTTCATTCAGAATTTCAGGCAACGAAATATGGTCATAAAAGGTCACATCAGCCTTGTCAGTCTTCAAAGCGGTCAGAATATCGGTAACATTTTGATACTGAAATACTTTTGCTTCAGGATAGGTCTTGTTCACATATCCATCGTAGATGGAGCCAAGCAGAACGGCGATCCGCTTATCCCTGATGTCGTCAACTGTTGTGAATTTTCCGACAGCAATGGCTTTTTCGTTTAGGAGCTGCCCTTTGACAAGCGCAGCTATACCACTGGGGTAATAACTTTTGGAGAAAAGCACTTTTTTTGCCCTTTCTTCCGTGATGGACAGTCCGGCGCCAATCATATCCACCTTGCCGGCAATAAGGGCAGGCAACATGGCACCGAATTCCATATCGACGATCTCCAAACGTTTGTTCAGTTTCTTTGCAATGCGGGCGGCAAATTCGATGTCAAATCCGACGACTTCATGACTGGCATCAACGAACGACATGGGTTCAGTGACGGCTGCTGTTCCGAACCGAAGGACCCCATCCTGTCCGTCCCATTCGATCAAAGGCATGGGCGAAGGATCACCGTGCCCCGGGAACCAACGCTGCATCATGTCATCATAAATGCCATTGGATTGAAGCTCTGCCAGCACGTCATCCATGGCCGTTTTCAGCCCCTGGTTTTCCAGCTGGACCGCAAAACCGTACTGATCATCAAACAGCATCTCCGGTAAGACCACCAGTCCGTCGTTCTTGGCCGCTATGTTCTGCAGGATGGGTTTGTCGTACACGGCTGCATCAGCTTTGCCGGTTTTGACTGCCAGAGCGCAATCCAGCACCGTATTGAAATACTTGATCTGAGCATCCGGAAATCTCTTCAGCACAAACTGGTCCGCCACAGTCCCCGTCGGAACGGCAAACGCCTTTCCTCCCTCCAGCATCGAAAGATCAGTAATGGTTGTCGTTTTTTTCTGACACGATACCAGTACAAGAAAACAGAAAATAACACCAAAGATACCCGTCCGACCCATAAAATGAATTTTGCGACAAGTTACATTAAAATTCAACTACTGACCATTAATTTAATGCCGCCATAGATGCAACGGCCAAGATGCTCGGCAAAATGACCATAGATTTCTCTGCTGATGGTGTCCTTTGCACGTTCGGGATGCAAGATCACCCGATTCTGGCCGCCGGATTGCTGTAATACGATAAAAGAGAAAAGGACCAGCCCGGATAATCTGAAAATAAAAGAGTTACTCTTCATCGAATTCAAATTTGAAATTTGCTCTTTGCTTTTTGATAGTTGATTTTATATCACACCCGCAGAAAAATCTTCTTTTGGTAAAGAAAATACAGGAGCATCCATTCAAGCGTGAGAAGTCCCATTGAGAGGATCACGGGGCTGAAATCACCAAATAACCGTTTGAGTCCGCCCACCAGAAAATCGCTGGTGTTCCTGAAGTTGATCATCCGGACAGCGAGATAGATCGTGATGGAGTTCATCCCGATCACTCGCAGGAAGAAAGACCATTTCTCACCTTTCCACACATCTACCAGCAGGTAGAATAATGCCAGCAGCACCAGGCTGATGACTGCGGTCAGCAGGTCAAATGTGCTCGTCCAGGCAGCCTTGATGAAGGGATAAACCGGGGAAAGAAACCTGGCTGCAGCGATCAGGATGCCACCCGAGGCAGCCAGAAAAATTGCATTCCTATAGGGTGTAAAACGCCCGGAGCGAAGTAAAAAGCCAGCCATGGATCCGATCAGTACCACAGAAGCTGCTGAAATGATGCACAGTATGCCTTCCGGGTCGAATACCTTCCCGTAAAGCGTACCCGGTAAAATCAAACGATCGATATAGCCATTGATGCACCCTTCAGGCGTAAGCATCCCCGCCCCGGCTCCCGGTACAGGCACGGCCAGCTGGAGCAGGGCTATCCCGGCCAGAATGCCAAGAATCCAAAGACCACGGACCCATATTTTTTGTGAATATACCACGATGAGCGCGGCAATCAGGTAAGCAAGCCCGATCTGCCCCAGCACCGATGGGTACCGCTGTGTGGCAAAATGAAATTCAAGGATTCCATTGTATAGGAATCCCAGCAACACCAGGATCAAAGCCCGTTTGATCACCTTTTTGGCAAGTTTTGCTTTGGGTTCGCCCTGCTCCAGTTTTCCGGTTATTGCGTAAGGGATCGCTACACCCGATATAAACATGAATAGCGGAAAGACCAGGTCGTAGGCATGAAATCCGATTCCGCTTTATTGATGGTATTTTCATCTTTAATCTTTGCTTTTTGATTTTTGATCTTTTTCAGTTGAATCCTCTTATTTTTGCAAACAATGAATTTAGAGCTCTTCATCGCCAATCGCATCGTTGCACGAGGTGAACCGGGATTCGCCCGGCCCATCACCCGAATCACCATCTTCAGCATTGTGCTTGGACTGGCTGCGATGATCGTATCGATGGCCATCGTTACCGGTTTCCAGCAACAGATCCGCGACAAGGTCATTGGCTTCGGGTCACACATCCAGATCACCCGCTATGACTCCAACGTTTCCTATGAACCGGAAGCGGTAGAACTGGAGCAAACTTATCTTGACCGGATCAGGGAAATCGATGGAGTTCAGCATGTTCAACCCTTTTCCATCAAGGCTGGCATCATGAAGACGGAAGACCAGATGGAGGGAGTGGTGCTGAAAGGTGTGGGGAGTGACTTTGACTGGTCATTTTTTGGCGGCCGAATGACTGAAGGAACGATTTTCCGGGTGAGTGACACGGGTAAAACAGATGCGATCATTCTTTCCAAAAACCTGGCTTCACGTCTTGAATTATCGGTGGGACAGGAAATCCGGATGTATTTTATCATCGATAACACTACCCGCGGTCGCAAATTCCGCATTTCAGGCATCTACGAAACAGGATTGGAGGATTTTGACAACACCTACGTGCTGGGAGATATCGGTCACATACAAAAACTCAACAACTGGACTCCGGGACAGGTTTCGGGATATGAAATCATGATCAATGACTTCAGGGATCTGGACAAGATTACCCAGACTGTCTATAATGAGATCCCTTATGACCTGGATGCCATGAACATACGGCAACTTTATCCCCAGATGTTCGACTGGCTGGAATTGCAGGATACGAACGTTGCCATCATCCTGGTGTTGATGGTGCTTGTGGCTGGGATCACCATGATATCCACCCTGTTGATCCTCATCCTGGAGCGCACCAATATGATCGGTATCCTGAAAGCACTGGGTGCTACCGACTGGAGGGTCAGAAAAATCTTTCTCTATAATGCACTATATCTGATCGGCAAGGGTTTGCTGTGGGGAGACATCCTTGGGCTTGGCCTTTGCCTTGTTCAGAAGCATTTCGGCCTGATCAGGCTTCCCCAGGAATCTTATTATGTGTCGGTAGTGCCCATAAACCTGGACCCGGTACACATAGTTTTGCTTAACCTTGGAACGTTGATCATCTGTTCATTGATGCTGATCGTGCCTTCGTACATCATTGCCCGGATCATGCCGGCGAAAGCGATACGGTTCAATTGAGAGGAGAAAGGAGAAAGGAGAAATGAGAAATGAGATATTCGATTTTAATCAGCCTGATTCTCGTGCTTGGTTTCTGCAAGCAGCAGGTTTCGCAGACTTACGATACGCTACCTGTTACGCATCCTGAACTGAGGGTCGGTGCGGAGCGGACGGAAATATATTTCCCTGAACTGGATGGGAAACAAGTTGCCTGCGTGGCCAACCAGACCTCCATGATCGGGAAGGTACACCTCGTGGACAGCCTTGTCAGGGCTGGCATTCGTGTCGCAAAAGTCTTTGCGCCCGAGCACGGCTTCAGGGGTCTGCAGGCCGCAGGAGAAGACGTCAGCAATCAGATTGACCGGAAGACAGGCATCCCAATCGTATCGCTGTACGGGAACCGGAAGAAACCTGCCCCCGACGACCTGAAAGGTATCGGGGTGGTTTTGTTCGACATTCAGGATGTTGGAGCACGATTCTATACCTATATTTCAACCCTGACTTACGTCATGGAGGCGTGTGCTGAGAACGGGATCCCCTTGATTGTGCTGGACAGGCCGAATCCCAACGGGGACTATGTAGACGGCCCTGTGCTCGAAAATGGATACGAATCCTTTGTGGGATTGCATCCGGTGCCTGTTGTCCACGGGATGACCGTGGGAGAATATGCACAGATGGTCAACGGGGAAGGATGGCTTCGCAATGGCATCAGAGCCGCACTCAACGTGATTCCGGTTGAAGGATACACCCATTCCACACGCTATTCGCTGCCTGTCGCGCCATCGCCCAACCTTCCGAACGACACGGCCGTCTGCCTCTACCCATCGGTCTGTTTTTTTGAAGGTACCGTGGTCAGCGTTGGCAGGGGGACCGACCATCCCTTCCAGGTGATCGGTCACCCCTATTTCCTGCTTGGCAGTTATCTGTTCACCCCTGAAAGCAGGCCAGAAGCTCTGCATCCGCCCTATGAAGGGCAGCATTGCTATGGAGCAAGCCTTACAGGCTCCTTTGAGGTCTGTCAGAGATCCCGCCAGCTAAACCTGTTGTGGCTGATCCATCATTATGATTACTGGGACAAGCAGGTGAAGGACCGGGGAAGCTTTTTCAGCGATTATTTCGATAAACTGGCAGGCAACTCCACCCTCAGGCAGCAGATCACGGAACGAAAAACCGAAGAACAGATCCGCTCCTCCTGGCAGGAAGGCCTAACCAAATTCAAATCCATCCGCCAGAAATATCTCCTTTATCCTGAATAAAAAACAGTCAAATCATTAAAAATGTATTTCTCCTCTCTCCTCTCTCCTCTCTCCTCTCTCCTCTCTCCTCTCAGCTCCGGTGTATCCCGCACTCCCTGTGTCCATCGGCTTCCCACCACCACCGTCCCGCCCGGATATCCTCGCCCGTTTCAACAGCACGCGTGCACGGCTGGCAGCCTATGCTGGGAAAGCCTTTGTCATGGAGGGGATTGTAAGGGATCCTGTACCGGCGGAGATGGTCCCATACCATTTCTGAAGTCCAGTAAGCCAAGGGATTGACCTTGAATAAACGATAGTGTTCATCCCACTCCACCACTAACGTATCTTTACGGGTAAAGGATTGCTCACGCCGCAGTCCGGAGATCCAGACGTCTTTACCCCGGAGAGCCCGCTTCAGGGAGTCAGTTTTGCGTATTTCGCAACACAGTTTCCTGTTTTCAACACTATCGTAAAATAAGTTGATCCCCTTTTCCCGGACCATTTTTTCAACTTTGCCCGCATTCGGGAAAAATACGTGGATCCTGATGGCATACCGGACTTCCGTGATATGCAGCAAGTCGTAAGTTTCTTGAAATAATCTCCCTGAATCGAGTGTGAAAATATTCGCTTTCTTATCCATAGAAGCGATCAGGTGAGTGATCACCTGATCTTCAACACCTAAACTGGTAGAGAAAGTAACCTTTTCCGGAAAAGTCTTTATAAAATAAGAAAGAACCTCCTGTGCGGAAGCATTTTGAAATTTAGCATTGAGTTGTCGAATACGTTCCGCTATGTCTGAAGAATTATTCAATACTTTAAAATCCGGATTAAAATCCCGTGGGGCAGTAAAATTAAAAAATATTACCTGGTAACAGAATGTTCGTTTGCCTTTTTGTTAAATAAATGTTAAAAAACTGATTTGTAATTAATTATCGCTTATTTTTGATTAGACTAATTAAAAATTATAATGAGTCCCAGGAATCGTACGCCGCGTCAGATTCACTGCACTTAAATCCTGACTCTATGCTTACTGAATCTACTTCTTTTAAAAGATGCATTCTCACAGTCGTTTCAATGCTTTTACTGTACCTTTTACTTAGTACGGGTATCAACTCACCAAAGGGTTTCGGGCTGTCAAAAAAAATATTGAGTGATACTTCTCTCCTGTCTGATCAATGGAGTAGATCTCTGGATAGCCTTCATCATGATGAAATAGTCAAAGGAATTCAGTCACCGACAGTTAGCTTTATTAATGATAAAAACCAGGTCCAGATTGATCGTCTTATCAGGGAAAAAGAAATTCAGGCACACAGAATGCATCGGCAAAAGGCCATGACCTATGGAGTATGCATCATAGGAGTATTATTACTGTTACTCATCATTGGTATGTTCCATCGCAATAATTACATTCGAAGGACAAAAAAAATCATTGAAAATGAAAAGGCACTATCCGAAAAACTGCTTCTAAACATTCTTCCGGAAGAAACAGCAAAAGAACTGAAGAATTACGGCTATTCCATCCCAAAACATTATACGATGGTTTCTGTCCTATTTGCTGATTTTCAGAATTTTACTAGAATAGCTGAAAAGCTGACACCTCAGCAGTTAGTCGAAAAGCTCAATCTGTTTTTTATGACATTTGATCGTATCATTGATGCACACAATCTCGAAAAAATAAAGACCATAGGGGATGCCTATATGTGCGCCGGGGGTATTCCCGAATCAAATACCACCAATTCTGTCGACATTGTCAAAGCTGGATTGGAAATCAACCAATACATGGAAAATATTCGAATGAAAAGTGAACTGCCGGAAGAGGATCGTTGGGAATTACGCATAGGCATTCATACCGGACCTGTGGTAGCTGGTGTAGTAGGCAAAAACAAATTCGCCTATGACATATGGGGTGATACGGTCAATATCGCTAGCTGCATGGAATCAAGTGGTGTGGCAGGAAAGGTCAATATATCCGGTTCTACCTATGAATTGATCAAGGAAGAGTTTATCTGTATTTACCGTGGTAAGATCCATGCCAAAAACAGAGGGGATATTGATATGTATATTGTTGAAGGGCTGGTTGCTGACGACCGGCTACATAGTGCTGTACACCCCCGCCTCCATCAGCTCCGGATTCAGTCGTGATTGCGATATCACCAGCCGGATCCGGTGAGCCTTAACCGGTGCGAACCTGAGAAGCCGCTGATACCCCACCGTTGTCCCTTGGCAGATCCTTTGCCAACGCTCACCCTGCCACACCTCCAGGTAAAACTGTTCGATCCGCTGCCCCGCCCGGATATTTTCCCGAAGCTGCAGAACATCAAAAAGCTGAGGCTCCTGAAGCGTGATTTCAATGGTGGCTGTAGTTTCAGCCGGATCGGCTGACCAATAGGTGTCGGGATTCCCATCCGTCAGAAAACGTGCTTCGAAGCCTTCTATTTCACTTGAGGAAGATACGGCGGCTCCCGCCAAAAAATTTGATTCAAAAATACGGTCAAGTAACCTCCGCATACCTTCCAGGCTCTGAATATCGGGATCACTGATCTTGCCCCGTCTGTCGGGTGGAATATTGAGCAGCAGCACGGAGTTGCGGCCCACGGAGTTGAAATAGATGTCCACCAGTTGCTGCGGCGTCTTCACCAGGCTATCCTGACCGGCATGGTAGAACCACCCTGGCCTGATCGAAACATCCGCTTCAGAAGGATACCAGTACAGAGTCTTTGCTTCCAGGAGCCTTTCCCTGCTGCCCAGATCATCGGCCATCCGATCACCGGGTATGAACATCTCATCCGCCGTAAATGTATTGTTTTCGGACAGGGAATCAACCGGCTGGATGACATCCGGAATCACACTCCATTCTGTCTCCCTACCGACACCTGATTCAGTGCCCACCCAGCGCACGTCAGGTCCAAAACCAAAGATGACGGCATTGGGCTGCAGTTCCCTGACAACCCGGTAATAGGATGGCCAGTCATATACCTGCCGTTTGCCATTGGGTCCCTCCCCACAGGCGCCATCGAACCATACCTCGGAGATCTCACCATAATTCGTCAACAGCTCCCGAAGCTGGTTACGGAAAAATTCGTTGTACACCGGTGAATCACCATAGGATGCTTCGTGGCGGTCCCAGGGCGACAGATAAACACCGAACCTGATCCCCGCCTCCTGGCAGGCAGCGGCAACCTCAGCCACCATATCTCCTTTTCCATTCTTCCAGGAACTGTTTTTGACCGAATGTTCCGTAACCCTGCTGGGCCAAAGGCAAAATCCATCGTGATGCTTGGCCGTGAGAATCAGCATTTTCATGCCCGCCCCTTTGATCACGTTCACCCACTGCCGGGCATTGAAATCAGAAGGATCGAACAACATCGGAGCCTCCTTGCCGTCTCCCCATTCCCGGTCGGTGAAGGTATTGATGCCAAAATGGGTAAAAGCAGTGAACTCGTTCTGCTGCCAGGTAAACTGCCGTCCGGTCGGGGCAACGCTGGCTGCTTTACGGATGATGTCTTCCTGGGTATCATGTGGCTCGATAAAAAAATAATTGGGAGCAGAACTGAGAGTATCGCCATGGGAAAAGGCCCGCTGTCTCAGGGTATCCATACCCGTCAAGTCACTTATTGGTTTGCCGGTAATCACCTCGAAATGGCAGTTGAATTGCCATCCGTGGATTTTTTCGTATCCGCTGGAGGCGAAATCGATCCACGTGCAACAGAACAAAGTGGTTATTATGAATATGATTTTCATACTGGTTTTTTCGCTAAAATAGAATTTTCTCACTATTTATGATCAGGATAATATTATGACCAGGGTACCAAAATACCTCTAAATCGTAGTAAGTAGTATCTTATCCACTTCATCCGCGATACTCCGTGTCATCCGTGTCATCCGTGTTCCATCACTGATAGAACGCGGACTACACGGAAGACGCAGATTTTCACGGAAATAATATTAGAATTATTACAAATAATCCCTGTTTGTGTACCCAATCCTAAAAAATGGGTATGTTTGTACAAGCTTCAAGTCATAAGAAATATTTATCATTCTTACTATTTCATGCTTCATCCTTCATTCTTCATAGTGAAATTTAAATCCGATTGGAGCTGAACAGTTACATTGAATCTTCACCTATTGCAAATTAAAAATGCCCAGTTTTGTCATCACCGATAAATGCGACGGATGTAAATCCCTTGACCGCACCGCCTGCCAGTATATATGCCCCAACGACCTGATGGTCCTGAACACGGATTTGAATAAAGCATACAACCGTGCACCCGAGATGTGCTGGGAATGTTACAGCTGCGTGAAAATTTGCCCGACACAGGCCATCGAAGTGAGGGGTTACGCGGATTTTGTGCCTCTTGGCGCCGTAGTGCAACCTCTGCGTGGAACAGATGCCATCCTCTGGACGGTCAAATTCCGGAATAACACGATAAAACGTTTTCGTTTTCCGATCAGGACCACCCCGGAAGGTTCCATCACTCCTGACGCCGGATTCGACACAGGAACCACTGATCTGAAAAGCCCTGTGCTGCGCACCGAACCATCCTCTCTGGGAACGAACGATCTATCCACACTTTAAACGATGAGCAGATGGAGAATTTCGAAACGATTGTGGTTGAAACCGACCTGCTGATCCTGGGAGGCGGCATGTCGGCCTGCGGAGCAGCCTTCGAAGCTGCACACTGGGCAAAGCAAAATGGTTTGCGCGTTACGCTGGTGGATAAGGCTGCTATGGACAGGAGCGGAGCGGTGGCCATGGGACTCTCGGCCATCAATATGTACATCGGGCTGAAAGAAGGCAGGAACTCCATAGCCGATTACGTCAGGTACGTTAAAAATGACCTGATGGGTATCGTCAGGGATGACCTGGTGGCAAACATCGCCCGTCACGTGGATTCATCCGTGCATCTGTTTGAAAAATGGGGTCTACCGATCTGGATGGATCCGGATGGAAACTATGTCAACGAAGGCCGCTGGCAGATCATGATCAACGGGGAATCCTACAAGACGATCGTGGCAGAAGCAGCGAAAAATGCGCTGTACGAGTTGGGAGACAAAGGTTCCTATTATGAAAGGATCTTCATCACCGAGCCGCTTCTTAAAGAAGGACGCTGTGTGGGGGCTGCTGGTTTCAGTGTCAGGGAGAATAAATTCTACGTTTTCCATGCCAGGGCTGTTCTTACCGCCATGGGGGGAGCTGTCCACGTCTTCCGGCCGCGTTCGGTTGGCGAAGGGCTTGGCCGATCGTGGTATCCGCCTTTTAATTCAGGGGCCAGTACCTATTTCACCCTTCGCGCCGGAGCAGAGCTGACCTGTCAGGAGGTTCGCTTCATACCGGTAAGGTTCAAGGATGCATACGGACCCGTCGGAGCATGGTTCCTCCTGTTTCAGGCCGAAGCCAGGAACGCATTGGATGAGAATTATATGGCCACCCGCACGTCAGAGCTGCAGAAATGGGCTCCATACGGGCTCTCCAAGCCGTTGCCGGCCAATCTCCGCAATTACCTGATGCTGCTTGATATCCGCGATGGGAAAGATCCCATATACATGCGCACGGACGAGGCCATTAAGAACAGAGTGGCTAAAATCATCGATGAGAAAGAGGCACGCAGGGAACTGAAAAAACTGGAAAACGAGGCCTGGGAGGATTTCCTTGACATGACCATCAGCCAGGCTCTGCTGTGGGCTTCGGAAAATATCTCCCCTGAAGAAAAACCTTCTGAGATAGCGGCGTGTGAACCCTATTTCATCGGCAGCCACTCCGGTGCCTCCGGCGCATGGGTCAGCGGCCCGGAAGATATGGCTCCTGATCCCTACAAATGGGGATACGGCCAGATGACCACCGTTGCCGGACTGTTTGCCGCAGGAGATGCTTCCGGGGCTTCAAGCCATAAGTTCTCCTCCGGCTCCTTCACGGAAGGCCGTATTGCTGCCAAAGAAGCCATTCGCTACTGTACCGATAATAACCTGCACACAGGAATGAATGAAGAGGAAATCCGGCAACTGAGGGATGTCATCCTTAAACCGCTGGCTCTTTACGAAGAACATAAAAACTATACCATCGATCCGGAGGTCAACCCCAGGTACCTGAAACCGAAATCCTTCATGTTCAGGCTGCAGAAGATCATGGATGAATATGCCGGGGGAGTGAGTGCGCAGTTCAGAACTTCCGGGGCCATGCTCCAAAGAGGACTCGAACGCCTTGCAATGCTGAAGGAGGATGCAGACAGCCTGGCAGCTGAAAACCTTCATGAACTGATGCGGTGCTGGGAGAACATCCACCGCCTTGCCCAGGCAGAAACGCATATCAGGACGATGCTGTACCGGCAGGAAACACGGTGGCCGGGATACTATTTCCGGACCGACTTCCCGGAAATGAAAAACGACTGGCGCTGCTTTGTGAACTGCCGCAGGGATCCCTCAACGGGTGAATGGAAAATGATCCGGCGAGAAGTGATCGATATGCTCTGATCATGAGTCACAAGCCACTACTCATCATCGGAGGCGGAATCAGCGGGATCACCGCTGCCGTGGAAGCTGCCGAGGCCGGCCTGAAGGTGATCCTCGTCGAAAAACAGCCTTACCTCGGTGGAAGAGTGGCACGGCTGAACAGATACTTTCCAAAACGCTGCCCTCCCCAGTGCGGACTGGAAATCAACTACCGGCGGATCAGAAGTAACAGGCACATCGAGGTATTTACTTCTTCAACGGTCGAAAAAATCACAGGCTCAAAGGGAAACTTCATTACAACCATTAAAAGATCAGCGCAGTATGTAAATGAGCTGTGTACAGCGTGCGGGGAGTGTGAACTTGTTTGCCCTGTTGAAAGATCGGATGAATTCACCTATGGAATAAAACAAACAAAAGCGATCTTCATTCCGGATCAGATCATGTTCCCTTTTAAGTATACAATTGATGCCGGGGTTTGTTTGAAAAACAGCTGCGCCCTTTGCAAGGAGTGCTGTACCTATGGAGCAATCGATCTGGAGGCACAACCTGAAGTTCTGACCAGGGATGTCAGCTCCGTGATTCTGGCCACCGGATGGAAACCCTATGATGCCTTTCGCATTCCTGAACTCGCATTCGGAACATCTGACCAGATCATCACCAATATCACCCTGGAAATTTACTTCGGGAGTGATGACTGGATAAAAACCCTGGGAAGATCGCCCGTCATTGCATTTGCCCAGTGTGCAGGTTCACGCGACAGGAATCATCTGCCGTATTGCTCGGGTATCTGTTGCGGTACGACCCTGAAACAGGCGCTGCTGATCCGGGAAAAACTTCCGGAAAGCCGTATCAGGATCTTCTACATCGACCTGAGGGTGGAAGGCCGCTATGAGGACATCCTGGCCAGGGTGAAGGCTGATCCCGGGATCGAGCTGATCAAGGGAAAGGTGGCTGCTGTCGAACCACGTAACAATTCAATGATCGTCGAAGCCGAAGACCTTCTGGAAAACAAGAAAATAAGGATACCGGTGGATCTGCTGGTGCTGGCCACCGGCATGGTACCCGAGGCTGCCGGACTTGGGCAGGTCAAAACAAATGAGAATGGATTCATTGATAAGCGAGAACTGCCTGATGGGTTCTGTGCAGTGGGAAATGCAGTTCACCCGGCAGATGTATCCACTTCGGTGAAAGAGGCCACCGCGGCGGTGGTGAAAGGTCTCCAGGTCTTCAGGTCTCCTGGTGGCAGGTAGCAGATCTTCAAATCAGCCGAAGGCGGGAAGCCTCTTTGGAATTTGGATTTTGGGATTTGGAATTAATGAAAGATTTGGCAAACAACACGTTAGGAATCTATATCTGTACCGGTTGCGGCATTAACCAGGCAATAAAAATCAATGTGCTGCAGGAAGGCATCTCTGCCGCATTTCCTACGGCAACGTGCAGGGCACACGCAGCTCTCTGCAGCGAGCAGGGCATCCGGTCAATCATGGAAGACATCCAGACGAACCAGCTGGACAGGATCGTGATTGGAGCCTGCACCCCGAGGGTTCATGCAGAACGGTTCAGCTTTGATCAGAAGATTCTGGTCGAACGCGTGAACCTCCGCGAACAGGTTGCCTGGTGCCAGCCGGTAGGTACGGATGACACCCGGATGCTGGCAGACGACCTGATGAGGATGGGGATCACAAAAGCGCTCAATATTCAGGTGCCAACTCCCTATTTTCTTGATCACGTTGATGATACCATTCTTATCGTTGGGGGTGGCATAACCGGGATCACAGCAGCACTGGAAGGAGCCAGGGCAGGATACCCGGTTGTACTGGTCGAAAAGGAGTCCTCTCTGGGGGGATGGATGAATCATCTGCATAAACAGATTCCGTTCCTGCAACCGTTCCAGGCTCCCATAACACCCATTGTCGGCGAGAAGATCAGAGAGCTGGGAGCTGAACCCGGGATCACCGTATTGAAATCCTCCGTGATCGAAAACATTTCAGGACACCCGGGTGATTTCAAGGTGACTGTCCGTCAAAAGGGTATACTTCAAACCTTTCAAGCGGGAGCCATCGTAACGGCGACCGGCTGGAAACCTTATGATCCCAGGAACCTGGAACACCTGGGATATGGCAGGCTCAATGGTGTCATCACTCAGCTCGATCTGGAGAAATGTGCCGGACAGGATCAGTGGGACAGACTTTTACCGAAGGAACCAGTCCACGGCGTACTCTTCGTCCAGTGCGCTGGCTCACGCGATCCTGATCATCTGCCTTACTGCTCAAATTACTGCTGTGCCACTACGCTGAAGCAGACCACCTACCTGCGTGAAAAATATCCGGACCTGCCTGTTTACATTGTCTATAAAGACCTTCGCACACCCGGACACCTGGAGCAGTTTTACCAGCATATACAACAGGATGATCTGCTGTTCCTGACCAAAGGAGACCTGAACAGCATAGCGGAAAAAAATGGCTGGATCACCGTCGAAGTGAACAATACTCCCTTTGGCGAAACATTGGCCATCAATGTCGACCTGGTGGTGCTGGCAACGGGAATGGTCCCTTCCGACAGTTCGGAACTTCGCATCGCTTACCGGCAGGGTGAAGGATTGCCCGTATTGAAATACGGCTTTCCCGATTCTCATTTCATCTGTTTCCCCTATGAGACCCGCCGCACCGGGATCTACGCCGCCGGAACGGCCCGCGCACCGATGGACAGCGCCTCCTGCACGGAAGATGCTGCAGGAGCGATACTGAAGGCCATCCAATGCATTGAGGCTACCCGGAGAGGAGAAGCCGTGCACCCTCGCTCAGGGGATCGTTCATTTCCAGAACTCTATCTGCAGCGTTGCACCGACTGCAAGCGCTGCACGGAAGAATGCCCCTTCGGCGCCTACGATGAAACACCTGAAGGTACACCTCTCCCCCATCCCACCCGCTGCCGCCGGTGCGGTATCTGCCTGGGTGCCTGCCCCGAACGAATCATCGACTTCAGCGACCTGAGTATCGAAAGCGTTTCGGCCATGATCAAGTCTGTGCACATTCCGGATGAATTTGAAGAAAAACCACGTATCCTGGCATTTGTCTGCGAAAACGATGCCTACCCGGCATTTGACAGGGCAGGGCAGAAACGCCTTCGCTACGATGCTGCCTTGCGGATCATCCCGGTAAGGTGCATCGGTTCAGTAAACAAGATCTGGATCACGGATGCACTCTCCAGGGGATTCGACGGCATCATGCTCTTCGGATGCAAACCCGGAGAAGATTACCAGTGCCACTTCATCCAGGGCAGTGAACTGACACAAAAACGGGCGGAGAACTTCCAGGAAGCACTTCGTACGATGATGCTGGAACCGGATCGGATTCGCATGGAATTCATTGAAATAACAGATTGGGAAAAGATCCCCGGTATCATCCGGGATTATGTGGAAACCATCGAACGCATTGGTCCAAATCCTTTCAAGGGTATCTGATGGAAAAAGTTGTACAAATAAAGGCAGATCGCCTATTCATCCGGCAGGTGAAGTCAATCAGCAATGCTCCTTTGAAAGAATGCATGCAGTGTGGTGCCTGCTCGGTGGTTTGTAAACTTTCGCCGGAAGAAAATCCGTTTCCGCGTAAAGAAATGCTCTGGGCATCGTGGGGCCTGAAAGAAAAACTGATCGGCGACCCGGATCTCTGGCTCTGCCACCAGTGCGGCGACTGCTCGGTCACCTGCCCCAGGGGTGTCCAGCCGGCTACGGTTCTCTCCGCCCTCCGTCATCTCAACTATCAGGAATATGCCACTCCGCGCTTCCTGGCCGCATGGCTGGGTAAACCGGCTTTTCTGCCCGTGATCGTTGCCATTCCTGCCCTGATCATCCTCTGTATCCTGTGGCTGGCAGGGACACTGAAGATACCCGATGGACCTGTGGATTACTCAAAACTCTTTCCTCACCCACTCCTGAATGGCACCTTCCTTTCACTTGTCGTTCTGGTTGTCTTATTTTTCTGGAAAGGATTCCGTAGGTTCATCAGGGATATCCGGAAAAATCAAAGAGTAAAGATCAAAAATCAAAAAGATATCCGGTTCTTTCATCAATTGAAAGAAATCCTTTTCCACGAACAGTTTCGAAAATGCCAGACGAACAAATTCCGGTCAACAGCCCACATGCTCGTGTTCTCCGGATTCCTCCTCCTGTTGCTGGTCACCCTGGTGGCCATCGTCAATGTGATCTTTTTCGATTATCCGATGAGTTTATGGCATCCGGCAAAGATCGCCGGGAATGTGGGCGGATTTGCCCTGATCGCCGGGACGGGCATCATGATCTTTTACCGTTTGTTCAGAAAAGATATCATCGGGTACAGCACATATTCCGACGGATCCTTTCTCATTTTCCTCCTGTTGCTGGCTGTATCGGGGATACTGACCGAGTGGGCGCGCTTCGGCAACTGGTCGGCCGCTTATGTCATCTACTTCATCCACCTGGTCCTGGTGTGGATCGTGATCATTTATGCGCCCTATACCAAGTTCGGGCATCTTGTCTATCGCGTTGCTGTCCTGTTCCTGGCTTCAGGTCGGCAGGTCTCCGGGTCGGCAGGTCCGCAGGTCGGCAGGTCGGCGGTCGGCAGGTCGGCAAACAATCCTCAGAGTTGACAATCGAAAATCGTACGTCGGTAACCGACAATCGACAATTTCTTCGTATCTTTCCAATTCTCTAATACAGCAACTCCGATGCGAAGGCTTGCCGCCATCATGTTCACCGACATCGTGGGTTATTCTGCCCTGATGTCTAGGGATGAAAAAATCACCCTGCAGATCCTCAACAGGAACAGGGAGTTACAAAAGGCCTTGCTGAAAAAGTATCATGGTGAATTGATCAAGGAGATCGGCGACGGGACCCTGTGTATCTTTCGAAGCTCTTGGGATGCGGTAAGCTGTGCCATGGAACTGCAAAACACCCTGAATGAGGAAGCATACTTTCAGCTGCGCATTGGTATTCACATTGGTGACATCGTGGTCTCAGACAAGGATGTCTTTGGTGACGGCGTCAATATAGCATCCCGCATTCAGGCACTTTGTGAGCCCGGTGGCATGCTGATCTCCGAGAAAGTGTATGATGATATCCGGAATAAATCCAGCATCAGGGTCGACTGCATCGGGGATAAGCTGCTGAAGAACATTGATCAGCCCGTCAGGATCTATTCTGTTCCGGCCGATTGCATCCGGCAGTGGAAAGAGAGGCTTCCGGAAAAGGATCAGGATGAAAATGTTTGCCTGAAAGCATCATCTGAAAAAGACAGGGGAAGATCTGTCACAAAAACGATACTCCTGGCAACCGGGATCATTGCTTTACTGACAGCTGTGTTTTTCGTGATCAGGCCATTTCTCCTTCGGGCTGCTCCGGATTCAGGTTCCGTTCCCATCGCCGTGATCAGTTTCGAGAATCAAACAGGCGACACCACCTTCAATTACCTGCAGAAAGCGATCCCCAACCTGCTGATCACAAACCTTGAACAGTCCCGGTTGTTCCAGGTGATGACCTGGGAACGTATGCAGGATGTAATAAAGCAACTGGGAAAAGGAGATGCGAGAACGATCGATGCAGACCTGGGATTTGAAATATGCCGGAAGGAAGGATGCAAGTTCATTGTCATCGGAAGTTTTGTAAGGGCCGGTGAGGTCTTCGCCACCGATGCCAAGGTGCTGGACGTGGAAACCAAGAAGATCATCAACAGCGTGAATGCCAGGGGTAGCAGTGTGGGCAGCATTCTTGAATCCCAGATTGATGCCCTGAGCAAGGACATTTCACGCAGTGTCGGCATTTCGCCAAGAAAAGTTGAAACTGCACGCATGCATATTCAGGATGTGACCACCCGTTCACTGGAAGCTTACAATTATTTTTTAAAAGGCAGAGAAGCTGGTGAAAAACGCTATTGGAACGATGCAAGGCAATATTTTGAAAAAGCGATCCAGATCGATCCTGGCTTTGCCATGGCTTACCTGTATCTATCAAAAACCTATGGCCAGTTGCAACTGGCAGACATGCAAAAGCACAACGAAACGCTTGAAAAAGCCTATCGTAGCTCAAGAAGGGCCACAGAAAACGAACAGCTGGCCATCCGTGCCGATTATGCAGGCATCATTGAACAAGACAGTCGGAAGCAGCTTGATCTTTTGCTTGAGCTGTCAGAAAAAGCTCCCCGTGATAAGAGGGTCTTTTTTTCGCTGGGTTTGTGGTACCGGGACCATGAAATACCTGAAAAAGCAATCAATGCATTTAAAATAGCAGTTGAACTGGATCCCTCGTTTGGAGAAGCCGCTAATCAATTGGCTTATCTCTATTTTAAAAGGGGCGATTTTGCCATTGCTCTGGAATATCTGAAGAAGTATTCCTCTCTCAGTCCGGATGATGCCAATCCATTTGATTCCATGGGAGATCTCTTATGGAGGATGGGTGAACTGGATGAGGCCATAGTACAATACAGGAAAGCTGTGGAAATCAAATCCGATTTCTGGCCCTCAGCCGCCAAAACAGCCTATATATATGCGATGAAAGAAGATTACCGGATGACCGATCAATGGCTGAAAAGAACCCTTGAAGCGGCATGGTCCGAAAGTATTAAAGCAAATATTTACGGGATCATTGCCTTTCTGGACTATTACTATGGAAAATTGGATCAGGCGATGCAAATGATCGATAAATCAGAATCAATCGCAATGGAGTACAAGAACGACCAGTATCAGATGGGTTCTTATTATATGAAAGCCTGGATCAATTATGACCTCGGGAACCTAGAGAAAGCCCGGGAGCAGTATCGTTCCTTTCTGAAGTTCGCAATTACCGATCCCACTTCCACCAAAGAGAATGATCTGCTTGCATACAACTCCTTTCAGGGTTTATTATATGTCAGGCTCAGCCAGATGGATTCAGCTCAAAATTGCGCTGAAAGGATCAAATCGTTGTCTGAAGACCGGCAAGGAAATTTTTATTATAACTACCTCATAAGAGAAATTCAGATTGTATCGGCACAACAGCCGGGCGATCTGGACAATCTCACCGTCAAGGTAGAACAACCCGTCCCAAATTTTGTTTCTCCGGATGTCTTCATCTATAACCTGCCCATCACACGCAACAGCCTGGCTGAGGCCTACCATCGTTTTAACAAGCTGGATAAGGCCATCGCAGAGTATAATCGCCTGATCACATTCGATCCGGCCAGCAATGACCGTTATCTTATCAATCCGCGCTACCACTACTACCTGGGCATCCTGTACCAGGAAAAGGGGATGAACGAAAAAGCTGCTGAGCAGTTCCGCAAATTCCTCGACCTCTGGCAGGACGCCGATCCCAGATTCCCTGAACCGGCTGACGCGAGAAAACGGCTGGAAAGAATAGCCATTAACGATTGACCAGGTAGAAGTAGAGGTGGAAGTTGAGGTAGATACTAGAAAGGAACTAGTAAATCTGATATTATCTTTCCTTTCTGATCTCGACTTCCACCTCCACCTCTATCTGGGTAATGGGCAATCGTTATTCATTCCCCTCTTCTCGCCGCGACCCACCTCCATAAATAATACACCGGCACCCCCGAGACAAGGATGATGAGCCCGGGCCAGGTAAAGGCAGGTTTGTGGATCAGAAGGACAATGATGATGACCACACAGGCTACGATGTACAGGATCGGGAATACCGGGTAAGCAAAAGCCCGGTAGGGTCGTTCAACATCAGGCCATTTTCTGCGAAAAACAAAGATCGAGGCAATGGTCAGGATAAAAAAGAACAGGCCTGCGAAAATGACATAGTCCAGCAGGTCGCTGTAGGTTCCGCTCAGGCAAAGGAGTATGCTCCAAACAGCCTGGATGCCCAGGGAAAAGGCAGGTACCCCCTTTTTGTTCAGCTGGCCGATCTTCTTGAAGAACAACCCATCCTGGGCCATGGCATAGAAAACACGTGCCCCTGACAGCACGATCCCGTTGTTGCAACCAAAGGTGGAGATGACCACTACAATGGCCATCAGAACTTCCGCCGTGCCACCGAAGATCCCATAAATGGCCGCCGTCGCCACGCGGTCGGAGGTGGCAAACTGAATCCCCCTTTCCATGACCGTGGCCCCATCGGGCGTCCCTTTTAAAGGAAGCGCGATCACATAGACCACATTGACCAGGAAATAGACGATGCAAACGGCCAGAGTCCCCAGAAAAAGACTCCTGGGTATGGTCTTCTTCGGATTGATCACCTCATCGGAGGTATAGGTGATATTGTACCAGGCATCCACGGCAAACAGCGATCCCACCATTGCGATGGCGATGGCAATGAACAAAGCAGATCCCGTAATAGGCACCTGTGTACCTTTTTCAGGATCGGTGACCTGCGAGGCGCTCCAGAAATCCATGTTCTCAAATACCTGAAAATTGGTCCGGCTGGCGGCATAGATGCCAATGACAATGAAGCCAAGCAGGATGAAGATCTTGGAATACGTAAACAGGTTTTGAATGTACTTACCCCCTTCAATGCCCCTTGTATTGATCCAGGTCAATAGCAGGATCAGCAGGATGGAGACCAGCTGGGTTGTATTAAAATGAAGCGGACCTGCAGTGAACAGGATATTTTTATCTGCTATCCAGGGGGCCAGTACCCCCAGGTATTTTGAAAAGGCCATGGCCACAGCGGCAATCGTACCGCACTGGATCACCAGGAAAAGCGTCCAGCCGTAAAGAAATCCAAACAATGGAGAGTAGGCTTCACGGAGGTAAACATAGATCCCTCCGGCGTGGGGCATCATGCTGGCCAGTTCCCGGTAACTCAACGCTGCCATCACGGTCATCACGGCCGTTATTCCCCAGACCACCAGCATCCACCCGGGCGCGCCCACATTGCGGGCAATGTCGGCACTGACGATAAAGATGCCCGAACCGATCATCGACCCCATGATGAGGGCTGCCGAATCAAAGAGATTCAGCGACTTTTTGAATGTGCCTGCTTCTTTCACGGGAAACAAATGTATGGATTTTTTATGCTGGCATCATTACGTAATTTTGGATTTCTGTTTACCTTTAAAGCCCAATTTCATGTATATAATTCATTTCTAAACCAAACGGATGAGTACGAACAAAGAAGCGTGGGGCTCGCGGATCGGACTGATTTTGGCCATGTCGGGCAACGCGGTCGGGCTGGGTAATTTTCTCCGGTTTCCGGTTCAGGCAGTCCAAAACGGGGGCGGCGCCTTTATCATCCCCTATCTTGTGTGCTTTTTGCTGCTGGGAATCCCGTTGCTTTTCGTCGAATGGTCGATCGGACGGTATGGTGGTAGATTTGGCCACCACACGACTCCTTTTACAATGGAAAAGATGGGGAAATCAACACTGTGGAGGTATGTCGGTGTTTTTGGCATCTTTTCCAACGTGGCCATTGCAGCCTACTACTGTTATATTGAAAGCTGGTCGCTTTCCTACACGATGCACTCTGCGGTGGGATCCTTTCGTGGGCTTGATCAGCACGCGGTTTCTGGATTTTTTTCCAACTACCTGGACCTTGCAACGACCACTACCGGAATCCCCTTTGAAGCGGTGATCTTCTTTTTGGTTTGCATGGCACTGAATACGTGGGTTTTGAGCCGGGGTATCAGCGGTGGCGTTGAGAAAATGGCAAAAATTGCCATGCCCTTGCTCATCTTTTTTGGCCTTTTTCTGGCCATCAAAGCCATCACCCTGAAGGCAGGGCATGAAAATGCAGTCAACGATGGATGGGTTGGCCTGAGTTTTCTCTGGACCCCCCAATTCGACTCGTTACTCAACCCAAAAGTATGGCTGGCTGCAGCAGGCCAGATCTTTTTCACCCTGTCGCTTGGCCAGGGATCTGTCCAGTGCTTTGCCTCCTATGTGAAAAAAAAGGATGACATTGCCCTCAACGCAATGTCAGCAGGCTGGATGAACGAATGGGTGGAGGTGATTCTTGGAGCCTCCATCATTATCCCGATCTCAATCGGGTACCTGGGGATCGACAAAGTCATTGAACTCACCGGCCTGGGAGGTCTGGGCCTGGGATTCCGAACCATGCCATTTTTGTTTCAGCAGTGGGGTCCGGCCCTTGCAGCCATGGCAGGCATCGCCTTCTTCGGACTGCTTTTCTTTGCCGGGATAACCAGTTCCCTGGCCATGGGAACTCCGATCCTTTCATTTATGCAGGATGAATTCAACTGGTCCCGGAAAAACTCTGCACTGATCTTTGGCGGCGCTGTCACCCTGTTGGGATTACCAACCGTCTTCTTTTTTCAGCAGGGCGTTCTCGATGAATATGACTACTGGGCGGGTACCGTTTCACTTGTAGTATTCGCCATGCTCGAGATGATCCTGTTTTCCTGGGTGTTCGGCATAAAGAAAGGATGGCGTGAGATCACCAACGGATCCGATATCAAAGTGCCCGTCATCTATAAATTCATCATCAAATGGGTTACTCCCTTCATCCTGATCATCGTTTTCTTCGGATCCCTGGTCAGACCTGCCAACGATGAATGGACCAAGGTCTCCCTGACCAGCTGGCCTTTGCATAGGGAAAGCATCATCGGTCAGCTGATCCATAAAGATGCTGGTCCGAACGCGACCTGGTTCGCAGATAGATTCTATGCAGAATCAGAATGTATCGTCGACTCGATATACAGGGAAAACGGTAAAACGATCATTGCAGTCATTGCACCCGACCAGGTCACCTCCGTGAGCTATGTTCTCCGTAAGGGCAATTTACCGGCCGTTCAGACAGGAGACCACCTAAAGAAAGGCGATACATTGTATACCGGAAGGGTGATCAACCGTCTGGCATATCTCAATTTAGCACGGATGTTGCTGCTTTCGCTGTTCGCTTTTTCAGCATTTCTTGTTTTTAAGGCATCCAGGCGAAGAAAGAAACATGCTGCCCGTCATCAGAAAATCCATACATCATGAAAACGTCAGCCCTTATTTTCATGCTCCTGGCCCAGGTAACGATCACGACAATCATGCTGTATTTTCTGATAAGGGCACTGCGGGCAAAAAAAAGACCCGAACCCGATTCCTACACGGATAATGATGATGAGGAAGATGAATGAACCGATCAGCCAAATCCGTCGGCGTACAGCTTCCTTCCTTTCGTTTCAGGAAATGTCCAGATCCAGGCCCCTGTAAGAAGGGCAAAAAGCACAGCCAGTGAAATGCCTCCGCCCAGTCCGTAACGTGTGGCGATCAGGGAGATGGCTACGGGAGTGAAAAACTGGATGCCTCTTGCCAGGTTAAAGGCCGATCCCATGGCCGTACTCCGGATCGAAGTGGGAAAAAGTTCCGAAAACAAGGATCCGTATCCGCCGAACATGCCGGTTCCAAATCCCACCAGGAACATGAAGCTTAAAATGATGGGCGGGTAGATCACCACCCGATCCCAAAATACGGTGATCATCAGCAGACCAACGGCCATGATGAAAGAGTAGATCGAATAGGCAGGCCGCCTGCCCAGCTTATCCGCTATATAGCCAAAAAAGAAATACCCCAGAAATCCGCCTGTTTGTGTTACCAGTATCCATAGCGCCGACTTCGTCATGGTGAAGTTACGCTGGTTGTGCAAATAGCCTGGCATCCAGGAATAGGTGAGCCAGTAAGCCGACATGTCGAAGATGGCCAGCACGAGGGCCTGAAGAAAATATTTCCTGTACGGTCTGGTAAACAGGGTAAAGAACTTGTTCTGAAATGCCGGTGTGATCGCTTTGCTCGTTTCACTCAGCTGTTTCTGTATCCTTTTCTTTTGCATCCAGAGATCGGATTCCGGAAGGCTGCGGCGGATGTAGACCACCATGAGGGCCGGGAGAATGGATATAAAAAAGCAGGCTCTCCACCCAATGATTGGAGAGATAAACCCGCCAACAATGGAGGCAAGGGCGATGCCCAGGGGTGCCCCTGTCTGCATATAGGCGCAGTACCGCCCGCGCACCTTTGCCGGAAAAGTTTCCCCGACGAACGTCTGCCCGGTGGCCCATTCCCCGCCGACACCCAGACCGGTAACCACCCGGAAGATCATCAAAAACCAGAAGCTGCCTGCCAAACCGGAAAAGAAAGTGCCAAGGCTGTAGGTCAGGATCGTCCACTGCAAAACCGCTTTTCTTCCAAAACGGTCGGAAAGTATTCCGAAGATCACCCCCCCGATGGCCGTGGCAGCCAGTGTGGATCCCAGGATGTACGACATCTGGAGATCGGTGAAGCCATATTCCCGCGAAATGGGGATCAAAAGGAAGGTGAAAAGGATCAGGTCGTAAAAATCAAAGACCCACCCTGCCCAGCTCATCAGAAGGATCCTGTAATGCTGCCGGGTGATCGTCGGTGATTCGTTGAGAAGCATCGGAGGAATGGTGATGGATTTAAACCAGATGTACCCCGTTTGACTGTCAAATATCGGAAAAGAGATGGTACATCTGGCTGGTTCCTTATAATTTTAGTCAATTATTTTCAATGCTCTGAAAATAAAAAGAGGGTGCCCCACACCTGGGACACCCTCTTAACGTTAAAACGTTACAAGGTTTTAGTACCTGTTGTTGCGCTGACGATCGTAACCGCCTGAACGCTGGCCCGATGATGAATCACGTTCACCTCTGGGTCTGGCAACAGAAACACTGATCACCCTGCCGTCCAATTCCGCGTCGTGCAGTTCCCGGATCGCTTTGTCAGCTTCCTCGTCATTCTGCATTTCAACGAAACCAAATCCACGGGATCTTCCGGTCATGTTGTCTGTGATTACCTTGGCTGAAATCACCTCGCCCTGTTCTTCGAAAACAGATTTTAAATCCTCGCTTGTAATTTTAAAGCCAAGATTTGACACAAATAAATTCTTCATGATAAAAAAATTAAATAATTAATAACCGCTTGAGATGTAAGATCGAAAAGAAATACTCAGTGAAATGATTGTGATAAGACAAAACCGAACTGGGAAATTACTTTAGCGGATAACTGAAATCTCAAACCGGGTGCAAAGATAACTTAAATAAGCATCCCTCCGACAAAAATCATCAACTATTTAAATTGGATCATCTTTCCGATGACCACAACCAGGTAAAGGATCGACGGTTGCTTCTTTGTTCTAACGCCGTCCCGGATAAACCTTCAATGCCTCCTGCAGACAACGCATCGCCATCCGGAGATCTTCGGTCTTCAGCACGTAACTGATCCTGACCTCATTGAGCCCCCGTCCTTTTGTGGCATAAAAGCCCGTCGCCGGAGCAAGCATCACGGTCTTTCCCTCAAAATTGAACTCCTCCAGCAACCACTGGCAAAATTTATCCGAATCATCAATGGGCAGTTTTGCGACCGCGTAAAAAGCCCCTTTTGGTACCGGACAAAAGGCTCCCTCCATACGGTTGATCGCTTCGACCACAACATCCCTTCTGGCGGTATATTCTTTCAGAACCTCTTTAAAGTAGGATTCCGGAACATCGATGGCTGCCTCGGCTGCCACCTGACCCAATGTTGGAGGACTCAACCGGGCCTGGGCAAATTTCAGGGCAGTCTGCATCACTTCCCTGTTTTTCGAGATCAGGGCACCTATCCGGATTCCACAGGCACTGTAACGCTTTGATACCGAATCCAGCAGTACGATATTCTGTTCCAGGCCCTTCAGGTGCATCACAGAAGCATGCACAGCGCCATCATAGCAGAACTCCCGGTAAACTTCATCGGAAAAAAGGAACAGATCATGCTTAAGCACGATCTCCCGAAGGACCTCAAGCTCTTCCTTTGAATAGAGATATCCGGTCGGATTGTTTGGATTGCAGATCAAAATGGCTTTTGTCCGGGAAGTGATCGCCTTTTCAAACTCGGCAATCGGCGGCAAGGCAAACCCTGTGTCGATCGTCGACGGAATTGGTTTGACCACAACACCCGCGTTGATCGCAAATCCGTTATAATTGGCGTAGAAAGGTTCGGGGATGACGACCTCGTCGCCCACATCCATGCAGGAACCCATGGCAAACAGGATGGCTTCAGAACCCCCTGTGCAGGTCAGAATTTCATCGGGCGTTATGTGTATGTCGTATTTCCGGTAGTATCCGGTCAGCTTTTCCCTGTACGACAGGATGCCCGCCGAGTGACTGTATTCAACGACTTTAGGCTTAAAATTTTTCACTGCATCCAAGGCGAGGGCTGGCGTTTCAATGTCCGGCTGGCCAATGTTCAAATGATAAACACGGATCCCTCTTTTTTTTGCCTGATCAGAAAATGGAACCAGTTTTCGGATGGGAGAAGCCGGCATGCTCCGCCCTTTCTGGGAAATCAATGGCATGACGAAAAAATTAAAGGTTTGTCTTGCAAAATTAACAATATCCCTGCACAGCAAATAATGCCGTCAGTTATTTAGAAAGAAAATAAAAAGCCCGGCAGGTATGATCTGCCAGGCTTCAATGGTTTATGGGATCGTGATTTACCTGGACGACGGTGTGGACCCCTGATCTACGTTCTTTTCAGGCATCGTTTGCTGAGGAGGAGCCTTTACCTGCCCTTTGATCTGAAGGGTGACCGTAGGGGTTTTCGCATTGGAAGTAACAATAACGCTTTTATTGATCGTTCCGGCGCGACTCGTATTATATTTCACATTGATGATGCCGGTCTTTCCGGGAAGAATGGGTTCCTTCGGCCAGGAAGGCACTGTGCATCCACAGGAGGACCGTACATTGGAAAGAACCAGGGGCTCCTTTCCTGTATTGGTGAATTCGAACTGGCATTCACCGTTGCCATTCAACTCAACTGTACCATAATCATGTACAAGCTTGTTGAAGGAAATCTTGGGCATGTTGGCAGTGTCAACGACAGGTGGTGTCGTTGCACTCTGGGCACTCACACCAAACGTTACAAGGAAAATCATTAAGGACGTGAAGACAACTTTTTTCATACGTATTGAGTTTAGGATTATTGTTCTCATAAAAAACGGACAAAATTATAAATTTCAAAGGGTCATTCAATAATTTATGCTAAATTTTTTGAACATGGTGCCATCCTGTAGGATCTTTACTGCTTCTGTGAAATCATCATCAACGGAACTGATCACCTCAAAATAGGCGTTGTAATCAAACAAATTTCGTGCAATAAGTGCCTTGAGAACGTAAAAAATTTGATCTTCTGAATCTTCCATACCCTTTGGATCATACTTAACACCTTCTTTTTCAGCATAATCTGTGAATTCTTTCAAAAAAACAACATCC
Source organism: Bacteroidales bacterium (assembly GCA_035342335.1). Lineage (NCBI taxonomy): Bacteria > Pseudomonadati > Bacteroidota > Bacteroidia > Bacteroidales > Bacteroidales bacterium. Next base: position 22,709 of record DAOQWY010000005.1, on the reverse strand, counting down.
TGGTTAAAATGAAGATTGAAATCTTTGAAAGCCTTATAAGCGGTCTGCAATTCCTTTCTGTGGTCGTCCAGGTACTGCAGTGTGAAATCATTGAAGGTATTTTTTCTTCGAAGGTCAACATAATAATCTGAGTAATCGGTTGAATCAAATGGTATGAAAATATCGGGCATGATCCCTCCTCCCCCGTATACTACGCGCTGAGCCGGTGTGTAATATTTCAGTGAATCCGGAAAATGAATACTGTCGGCATGGACCAGCTCACCTTTTTTGACACGGTACTGAAAATCTTTCTGGTATTCTTCCAGCCCGTCATCATAGGGTTTCTGAATGCAGCGTCCGGTTGGCGTAAAGTATTTGGCTGTGGTCAGCCGGATAACGGATTCATCCGGCAGGCGAAAAGGCTTCTGCACCAGTCCTTTGCCAAACGAGCGACGACCGATGATGATGCCCCTGTCCCAATCCTGCACAGCCCCTGCCACGATCTCACTGGCCGATGCGGATCCTTCATTGATCAAAATGACCAGCTGGCCTTTTTCAAAGGAACCCACCTCTGTGGCAATCAGATCGGTCTTGGGGCTTTTTAATCCTTCGGTATAGACGATCATTTTACCTTTTCCAAGAAATTCATCCGCCAGTTCCTGGGCAGTCTCCAGATAGCCTCCGGTGTTATAGCGCAGGTCCAGGATAAGCTTGGTCATACCCTGGCTCCTCAGTGTATCCATGGCCTGGTGAAATTCATCCATGGTGGTCTTGGAAAACCGGTTAAGTTTGATATACCCGATTTCGGGCGCTGCCATGAAAGCGGCATCCAGGCTGTTGACAGGGATCTTGTCCCGGATGATGGAAAACGTGAGCAACTCGCTTCGCCCCTTCCGATAAATGGATACCTCAACACGGGTTCCCTTCTGGCCTCTCAGTTTACTCTGAACGTACTCATTGGTCACATCTTTTCCGGTGGCATCTTCACCATTGATTTTAACGATCTTGTCACCTGCCATGATGCCAAGTTTTTCTGAAGGGCCTCCCGGAACGGGTGCGATGACCAGAATGGTATCCTTGAAAATCTGAAACTGAACCCCAATGCCATCAAAATTACCGACCAGCGGTTCATCTGCCTTTTTAACATCCTCTTTGGAAATATAGACGGAATGAGGATCCAGTTCCTCGAGCATTTCAATGATGGCTTTCTCAACCAGTTCAGGCTGGTTCACCGTATCAACGTAAAAATAATCGAACAGCTGCAATGTCGCCGCTATCTTCTGAATCGTCTCCCTGGGATCGACCGCTTGAGATGAGACCGCAAGAGGAGTGAGTGTAAAAATTACGATCCAGCTGGATAAAAAGTAAAAAAAGGAACGGACATTTCGTGAAAAGGGACCCATAGTGCGTTTAATTCTGATTTAAATTTGGCAAAATTACGACTTTGTTTAACCACAAACCTAATGCAAATTAAACTATTTTTGACTTTACAAATCTGCAGCTTTAACATACTTTAACAGTACTTTCAAATCCTTTCGGGAACGATCCGGTCAGTATGAGTGACGAACGAAAAAAATTACTACAAAGTATTTTCATTCCTTCCTTGTTCGTGATTTTCTTATGGCTAATCAAGGCAGCGGAGCTGATCTTTACGCTTGATCTGGGTTTTCTGGGCATTTTCCCGCTTCGACCCGAAGGTCTTCCGGGTATCGTGCTCTCACCCCTGATCCATGGCGACGTGAAACATCTGGCCGCCAACACCATTCCCCTGCTGGTTCTTGGAACCTGCATATTTTATTTTTACCGTGAAATTGCCGGCAGGATACTTCTGCTGATGTATATAATTCCTGGGATCTGGGTCTGGTTCGGAGGAAGGGAAGCCTATCACATCGGTGCCAGCGGTCTGATTTACGCAATGGCAGCCTTTTTATTTTTCAGCGGATTGATACGCAAGGAGGGCAAGTTAATGGCATTGTCGCTCCTGGTCGTTTTTCTTTACGGAAGTTTGGTCTGGGGGATCTTCCCCAATTTCTTGCCTGAAAAGAACATTTCATGGGAAGGCCATCTGATGGGCATGATTGCCGGTCTGGTGCTGGCCGTTTACTACCGCCGGCTCGGGCCTCAGCGAAAAAAATATGAATGGGAGCTGGAAGATGATGATGATGAAAAGAAGGATGATGATGACAGCAATGACCAGGATGATGACCCCCCAGGCTATGAGATCAGATACACCTATAAAGAATGACGGCCTCTGTCCTCATTTTTTTCTCAGCCACAGCCAGTCGTAAAGATAGAGTGCGATGACAGTGGCTACACCAATACCTGAGAAGACGATCCAGATACGCGAAGGATGGTAGGTATTCCACAGGTAATTGGTCAGGGCCTGGTGATCCATTCCCATCAGCTGAGCAGCCCGGTGAACATAATCATTCTGAGTGAATGTATCCGAAATCTCCGGGATGGAAAGTGCCCGGGCAGCCACCTCTGCTTTCAGAAAAGTGATCTTGTCGGCCATGGCCGTGTATACGCCGCCGGAGAGCAGGCCTGCAATGAAATTACCACCGGCCAGCGGTATGAAGGAGCAACCCATATAGAGAGCAACTTTATCCTGCGGGGCAATGCGCCCGATGTACTCCGAAATCTTCGGCGAACTGGCCATCTCCCCCAGCCCGAATATTAAGAGGGATATGAACAGATAAAGGCCATTTTGCGTGATGAACCACAGACCGATACCTATCGAGCAAACCAGGATCCCTCCCATCATCGCTTTAAGCGGCCGGAAACGCATGACAAAGGAAGAAACAAGAACCTGAAATACAATGATATAAAATGCATCCATGTTGGTCAGACGTTCAGGCGCAACCGTGCCCTCCGGCGTACCAAAAGCCCTTGCCAGCCCCGGGGAAACTGAGGCAATTGCATCATAGACAACCCTTGTATCAACCCACTGTTCAATGAACACCGGAAGCGAGTAGAAAAGCTGGTTGTACATTGACCAGAATCCGATGATGATCAGGAGAAAGACGACAAATTTAAGATCGGAAAGAGCAGACCCAATGTTCTTCATGACCTGCCGGAGTGACCTTCCCAGTGAATCCGTGTTCTTCTCCCTGGCCGGTTCTTTGAAGAAGATCAGGACGATAAAAAGATTGATCAGGATGATCCCTGACGACATCCAAAAAACATACTTCCAGCTGACCAGCCGGAGGTCGGCCGCAAAAAGGGGCCCGATGAAGGCGCCGATGTTCACCATCATGTAAAAGATTCCAAATCCAATGGAGGAAGTCTCCGTATCCGTTGTCTTGGCAACCGTTGCCTGGATGACCGGTTTAAAAAGGCCGGCTCCCAGTCCGACATAAAAAAAGACAATGAACAGCATCGTATAGGAAGTGAATTGTCCCATCAGGTAATAACCTGTCGTAAGGATCAGGTAAGCAACAACAAGCACTTTCCTGAATCCGAACTTGTCGGCAAGCGCCCCCGTGATCACCGGCAGGAAGTAAAGGGTCATCACAACCGTGCCCATCATCAGGCCTTTCTGGGTCTGTGAAAAACCAAGTGCGCCCGTCTCCCTGGATCCCGTCAGGTACAGGGCCAGAACCATGAACATACCATACCAGGCCCACCGTTCAAACAATTCCATGACATTGGCCCACCAGTAAGCGGAGGGTAACTTCCTAAAAACTCGTGTGACGTTGCTCATCGTGCAGAGAATTAGGTACAGGAGATCAATACCGCTGACAAATATACAGAAGAATTCCTACACACACTGACCGGTGAGCCCATTGGATTTCCTCATGGGTTTTGGGATCCGATCGTTAAGTAAGGTCTTAAACGTCTTACCAGATCAGGATCAAGCCCTTTGATTTCATAAAGCTGCTCCAGTGAATCAACGGGATGGTGATTGTCCCTGTAATGGACGATGAGTTTGACATGCTCGTATTCAAGATAGGGATGGCGCAACAGCTCTTTAAAAGTTGCCGCATTCAGATCCATTTTCCGGATCGCTTTACCATCGACCTGAAGGAAAGAGTTGATCCTCCTTAGTGCAACCGTATCCATACCATAGATCTCTTTCAGCTGATCAACTGCATAATATCCACCCAGGGATTCCCTGTACCTGATAATACGCCGGGCCAGCACAGGTCCGATTCCAGGCAGCCGCACCAATGCGGTGGAATCAGCCGTGTTGATTTCGACTACCTGTGGAGTCTCCCGCAACCCCTGCCCGGATCCATATCCGTAACGTTTTTCCAGGGTCCCCTGATGTACGTATGGTACCTTCTTTTGAACAAGATCATGCTCTTTAACCGTATCCTTAGCGACGCTGTCTGAAATCATGGATGCCAGAAGCCTGAACTGCTCCTCGAAACCGGAGAAGTCGTAAGGTTTCCTACCCATCAGGTGAGGCGTGCTGATCCTGATCAGGATCAGGATTAAAAGCAGGGTGGACAGCATAAAAATACCACGCTGTTCTTTCACCGTATAGGTGAAATATTCCTTGATGGAATTCCATGTTTTCATGGAGCCAGTTGCGGCTTACCCTGCGAAAGGATCGCGTTTCCAACGACACAGTGGAGGCATTTCCGTTTATCGCAATAATTTTCTTTCAGTTCGATCAATGCCTGTGTGTTCCAGGCATCAGAGACAGTCAACCCAAGGCTCGCCCATTTCCTGATGATCGAGTTTCGCTCTCCCTGTACCTTTCGCAGCAGGTCCATTGCCTTGTTTTTAATGTCTTGCCGGTCTAAATACTGACCATAGGTAAAAATCAGCGGAATTGCTGCATTGATGATGATCAGTTCAACCGCCTCCGAGCCAAGTTTCTTTATTTTTCTCCGGGAAGGCCGGTCAAAAATGTAGTGGGTGTCCCAGTATTCAGATGTCCGTGATTCAAAGACAGAAGCCAGCTCCGTGACATTTTCCGCTGCCAGGATCCGACTGAACAGGCTGGTTTGCCGATGGAGCAGGTCTGCAAGCTGAGCGATACGGACAGTCGGGAATGCCGGGGGCCGCAGGCGCAGAAAGTTCCACAGGTGGTCCTGTAAAGGGGACAGTCCGTGCTTTTTCTGCAGGAACTGGTATTCGGTCCGCAGATGCCTGGGATATTCGTCCATAAAATGGTCATGGAGCATGCCAGCCTGTCCGAACAGCATTGCTTCAAGCCGGAACCGGTTATCCCTGCACCGTTGAATCATCACGTAAGGCAACGAGCGGGCCAGCCATTCGAAAACCTGTGCATTGATCCTGGCACCGAAATTCCTTGCAATCAGCACATAGGTCACTTCTTCCCAGCTGTACCGGCAGGATTCCAGCATTTTGAAAAAAGTATCTGATTTCCGCTGCATCCGTTCGGCCATCATCCGATCGAGCATGTGGATCACTTTCACCTGGCTGATCGCATTCACCAGATGCTCACACGGGATCCAGCGGCGGGCAAGATTCAATTCCTGATAGGTCGCCAGCAATGACAGTTCGATATTGTTCCGAAGGCACAATGTCGGAACGAATTCCTGGCTTGGCCGTCGCACCGGCATATCATCCTCGCCCACCACGTGAAGGATGATAGTATCATACCGCCTGTCGTCCTGATGACCATGACGTTCCCAGTCAGAGGAACGGATGTGCACCTCCACATTTCCTGCCCATAACGTATTTCCTATCCATATCCGGGCATTTGAAAAATCAGGGCCCGCATCCGTGTTGTACGTTCCGGATTTGATCACCCGAATCTCCTCGCCATCGGTGGTGGTAAGAGGGCCGCTTAGCAACTGATACCTCCAGATGTAATGTAAAAATTCTTCCGTCATAAGGATTCCGTTTACTGGTTAATCCGGTTATGCCGGTTTTGTGACCCTATTTTGCAGGGAATTTTTCCTGACGGATGATTAATTTTGGTATTTAACGTTAAAATATTTATTTTTGCAATACGGTAAAATGACTTTCATGAAAGAGGTGGATGTGTTGATTTCCAATATTTACCTGAAAACAAAGAAGTTAATAGAGTCACTGAATGAATTGAAAGCGGAAAATGCCAGTTTATGCCAATCCCAGAAGGAATTAAAAAACTTAATTGAACAACAAACCAATAAAATACACACACTCGAAATAAAGTTGAATCAACATACTGATTATCAATTATTTGAAGATATCGATATTGATTCAGCAAGAAAACGAATAAGCGGGCTCGTACGGGAAATTGATAAATGTATCAGTCTTTTAAATAAATAAATGTTCCCTCCGGGGAACCGTTCATGGAGGAAATCTCAATAACATTATACCTTGCCAATCGGCCATATCAGGTGAAGATACTACAAAAGGACGAGGAGATCTTACGGAGAGCGGCAAAGGGAGTCAATGAACTGATGAATGACTACGCAGGCAGCTATGCTTTCAGTGATCACCAGGACCTGCTGGCAATGGTTGCCCTGAATTTGAAAGCCTCAGTCATCCATCACGAAACCAGGTTGAAGTGGATTGATTTGGAAATGTCTGAAAAATTGACGGAAATTGATCAGTTATTGACAAGCCACCTATAGAGACTGGCACAACGTTCTTTGAAAACGACCGACGACATACCCGCATTTATTCAAGTCAGTATGTAAACTCAACATTCAAACCAATAGGGCTCCATGCTCATTGGTTCGGCGAACAGGCTTTGGTGACCGGTATTCCCGGGATTCCTGCCGTAAGGCAGGGACGATTGAAGTTCAAAGAATCAGGCGGCCCTAACCATTAACAATGGGGTTTATCATAACGGTTGGATAACTTGCGGGTTTTTTTATTGCACGCCATTACAGGATCACGATTCCTGTAAAGCCATAGGTCACTGATTATCAACATTAATTAATATACACAACCATGATTATCTATTACATACTGGCAGTGATTGCCGGACTGGTGGTTGGTTTCCTCATCACCAGCACTCTTTTAAGGAAAGCCGTCGAGAAAAAAAGTGACCGGATTCTGAGAGAATCTGAAGAAAAGGCCGAGATGATCAAGAAAGACAAGATCCTGCAGGCCAAGGAAAAGTTCCTGCAGCTTAAAGCTGAGCATGAAAAGTTGATACAGGAAAAAAACAACCTCATCCAGAAAGGAGAAGCCAGACTAAAACAAAAAGAAGCACTGTTTTCGCAGAAGCTCGAAGAGATGCAGCGTAAGCAGAAAGAAGTGGGCACCATGAAAGCCAGTTTGACTTCCCAGCTTGAACTGATCACTAAGAAACAGCAGGAAATTGAAAAGGCAGGAAAGAAACAGGTTGAACAACTGGAGGCCATCTCGGGGCTCTCCGCTGCAGAGGCCAGGGCACAACTGGTGGAATCCCTGAAAGATGAAGCACGCACCGAGGCGATGACGCACATCAAGGATATTGTGGATGAAGCCAAGCTTACGGCCAACCGTGAAGCTAAAAAAATCGTGATCGAGACCATTCAGCGCACAGCTGTGGAACAGGCGATGGAAAATACTGTTTCCGTTTTCAATATTGACAACGATGAGATTAAAGGCCGGATCATCGGGCGGGAAGGCAGGAATATCCGCGCACTGGAGGCCCTTACCGGCGTTGAAATCATCATCGACGACTCCCCGGATGCCATCCTTTTATCCGGCTTTGACCCGGTGCGCCGCGAGATTGCCCGCCTTTCACTTCATAAACTGGTCTCCGACGGACGAATTCATCCGGCACGCATTGAAGAAGTTGTTGCCAAAACGAAGAAGCAGATCGAACAGGAAATCATTGAAACCGGAAAACGGACCTGCATTGATCTGGGTATCCACGGAATCCACCATGAGCTCATCCGCATGGTCGGCCGTATGAAATTCCGCAGTTCCTACGGTCAGAACCTGTTGCAGCATTCCAAGGAAGTAGCGAACATGTGTGCATTGATGGCCTCTGAGCTGGGATTGAATCCCAAGCTGGCCAAACGTGCCGGATTACTCCACGATATCGGTAAAGTCCCTGACAACGAACCTGAACTGCCGCATGCCTTGCTCGGGATGAAATTGGCCGAGAAATTCAAGGAAAAACCGGAGATCGCCAACGCCATAGGGGCCCATCACGATGAAGTTGAAATGGAATCGCTCATCGCCCCGATTGTTCAGGTATGCGACGCCATATCCGGAGCGCGTCCCGGAGCGCGGCGTGAAGTCGTGGAAGCCTACATCCAGCGGTTGAATCACCTGGAAGAGATGGCCCTTTCCTATCCCGGCGTTGTAAAAACCTATGCAATACAGGCCGGAAGAGAACTCCGGGTCATCGTAGGAGCCGACAAGGTGACCGATAATGAAGCCAACCAGATCGCCTATGACCTGTCCCGCAAGATCCAGGACGAAATGACCTATCCGGGCCAGATCAAGATCACCGTGATCCGGGAAACAAGAGCGGTAAGCTACGCAAAGTAAGTTGTTGTTTCGCCCTTTGCCTAGAAAAGGGATGACATCCCCTCCGGCTGGATGTCATCCCTTTTTTCATCCAGCAGGTAAGTAACCAACCATTTATGGATTAGCTTAATTTTGTAAAGGTCAACCATCCGGAATGAACAGGACAATCATCTTTTCGGGATTCATCATCGGGCTGTCCCTCACCCTTGGGTGCCGCCACCCTGCCGGAAACGATTCCGCCCGGGAATGGGAGATCAGCCAGACACTGTTGCCCTGCACCCTGCAGAGCCAGCCTGCCCCTGCCTGCCTACCTGCATATGATACCCTGACAACCGGCCCGGTTGACAACACTCCCATCCATGGCATCCTCACAAAGGGAAAGATCAAAAAAAAGAAAAAAAAGCCCCTTCCGCCCCCTCAGGAATTCGATCAGGAAACCGTTCAGGATCGGATTGAAACCATTTGGCGATTAAAATCAAAGGGATATGATGTGGACATCGCTTCCGGCCGCAGGCTTTTAAGCACGAGGGGAGACCTCGAAAAACGACTGAATGAGGAGTTGTTACTTGTCAATCCCAACATCTACTTCTGCATCAATTTTGAAAATGATATTTTTACCAATACAGACCGATACTATACCAATGGCATCCGGTTCGACTGGGTCAACCCGGGATTCAACCGGTCGCTGCTGACCCATCTGATGATCCCGCTCCATCATCCGGCACGAAATTATTATGGAATAAGCCTCGTTCACAGGATATACACTCCGTGGGATTCGCACATCGACACCGTAACACAGGGCGACAGGCCATTTTCCTCCTATCTGTACTTCGGCTTTTCCAAAGTATCCAATGCCCTTGGTAAAAGGTACCGGCAGCATTCAGCATTCAATCTGGGGATCATTGGTCCCGCTGCAGGTGGAAAACAAATTCAGCAGACCATCCACTATACGGAGATAAACGGGTGGGATCACCAGGTCAGTAACGATATCATCCTGGATTATCATGTTCATTCAGAAGCAGGGTTATTACAAGGAAAATATTTTGAGATCGGTGCGCTGGCCGATGCCAATGCCGGCACCCTGTACGATAAGATCGGGATTGGCCCTTACCTGACCGCGGGCAACTACGATCCGGCAAGCCTGGATCAGGTCACTGAAGGAACATGGGGGCAGATCAATCCGACATCCGGGAAAGTACAGTACGTTCTGTATTACCGTTTCAAAACAACCCTGGTGGGCTATGACGCGACCTTGCAGGGGGGGATGTTCAACAAGAGTGAGTACGCGCTGAATTCCAGCCAGATAAAGCGTTTTACCTATGATCACTGTCTTGGATTTTCCTTATCGTTCCGGTGGGCTTCCGTTCTTGCCGAGTACACCTGGCTTTCTCCTGAATACAAGGGATGTGATCCGCATTCCTGGGGGCGCTGCACTATGGCATTCACCCTGTGATCAATCCAGGGATTCAACCAGGGCGATGACCAGCTGAAGAAGATTGAACTCAGCTTTTTGGGCAGTCGCGATGATGTCCTGAAGATCAATTTTTTGGAGTTCATCCGGATTGCACTCATCGGTGACCACCCCGACAGCAGCACAGGGCAATCCCATGTGATTGGCGACGATCACCTCCGGAACCGTAGACATTCCCACCACGTCGGCTCCTATTTTTCTCAGATACCGGTACTCCGCAGGGGTTTCAAGCATTGGTCCGGGCAGGGCAACATAAACACCGCGGTGAAGAAGAATGTCCTTCTGCCTGGCATTTTCGATGAGCCGGGCATTCATCCATTCGGAATAAGGCTGGCTCATATCGGGAAACCTGGGTCCGAAAACATCAAGATTGGGCCCTATCAAAGGATTGCCAGGTAGCAGATTGATATGATCCTCGATCAGCATCAGGCTACCTTTCCTGAATTCCAGGTTCACACCTCCGCAGGCACTGGTAATGAACAGGCATTTGATGCCTAGAAGTTTCATCACCCGGATCGGCAAGGTGATCTGATGGAACGTATATCCTTCATAATAATGGTAACGCCCGTGCATCGCAATGACACGCTTACCCCTCAGCAGGCCATAGATCAGCTCTCCCTTGTGAAAATCAACCGAGGCCGGAGGAAAGTGGGGGATCTGCTCATAAGGAATGCACTCCTCGATGTGGATCTCATCCAGCAATTTGCCCAATCCTGTCCCAAGGATGATCCCTGCGCCGGGATTGACAAAGCCCCTGTCCTTCAAAAAATCGCAGGCATCGTTGATTTCTTCCAGCTGAGTCATTGTTCGGAAAGTCGTTTAACATTTGAAGGGATCAAAAATAGTAAATTATTCCTCACCCTCTCGGATCCTTCTTCACTGCCATGATGGCCATTTTTTCGACGGTCAGGCTCGGAAAATCAAATTCAGCGGATACGGTACCAAGGATCAGGTAAATTCCACTGCCTTTGAAGGGATATTTCCTCAACGCATCCGGAAAATGGACCGTATCGAAAAATTCCCCTTCCACATCCAGAAAAGTGCCAAAGTGCATCAACTCCTTATGAACGGTCCTGACATATTTGATCGTCACAAGGCGTCCGAGCATCCTGACCTTTTTCCCGACATTGCCTGACAGTTGCCTGGCCATGATCTCTCCCCGGAAAGGGGTTTCCAATAAATCAAAGGCGGAGATGGTCACCGGGAAACCGATCAGTTCATATTCATCATAAGCGTCTTCCACAGGCGTTTGATCAAGCTGCGGCAGGGAAAATGTCTTTTTCGCACTACAAAACAACGACAGTGGCGGATGTTCATTCTTTCTCTTCCCGAAATACAGATGCGCCTCCCAGAGCAGCTGGGCTTTTCCTTTCCCTGTAAAACGAAAGGCTCCCGCCCGGATGAGAATGATCATCTGCTCCAGATGGACCGGCACACGCAGGATGAAATCTTCCAGGTCCCTGTAAGGTCCGTTTTTCAGGCGCTCAGGTGCAATGGCCTGGCCAACCGACATTTCAAGGTTCATGATGTGAATGAATCCAACATAAACCTCCTTTTCCCGGATGCTTGTCTTGTACCCGCTGTTGTTCACGCAGGGCAGGCAGATCACGGCACCCTGGCGCCGGGCTTCATTGAAATAGACCCAGGTATGGTAAAACCCCCCGAAATTATTGATCACGGCAACCATGAACTCCAGCGGGTAATGTGCTTTCAGGTAAAGGCTCTGAAAACTCTCGACGGCATACGAAGCAGAGTGAGCCTTGGAAAAGGAATAACCAGCAAACGATTCGATCTGACGCCATACTTCCTGCGAGATCTCATCCGGATAGCCAAATGCCTTGCAATTGGCAAAAAACTTCTCTACAATCCGATTGAACTCTTTTCGGGAACGGGACTTACCGCTCATGGCCCTTCGTAATACGTCAGCATCTGCCAGATCCAGTCCGGCAAAATGATGACAGATCTTCAGCACGTCTTCCTGGTATACCATCACTCCGTACGTCTCCTTCAGCTGTTGTTCCATGACAGGATGGATATACGAGAATGCATCCGGATGGTGAAAGCGGTGGATGTATTCCCTCATCATGCCCGACTTTGCCACTCCGGGCCGAATGATCGAACTGGCTGCCACAAGAGTGAGGTAATCGTCGCAACGCAATTTTTTCAGCAATCCCCTCATGGCAGGGCTCTCGATGTAGAAGCACCCGATGGTCTCCCCCGTCCGGAGCTGTTTTCGCACCTGCTCATCCTGTTTGAAATCCGCAACACGGTGAACATCTACCTTAACACCCCTGTTGCCGGCGATGATCTCAGCACATTCCTTGATGTGCCCGATGCCGCGCTGGCTGAGTATGTCCAGCTTTTCATACCTGAGCTCTTCCGCCACATACATATCCCACTGGGTGGTGGGAAAACCTTTGGGCGGCAAATCCAGGGCCGTGTAACAGGTGAGCGGCTCTTCCGAAATGAGCACACCCCCGGCGTGGATGCTCCTGATGTTGGGGAAATCCACCAGGCGCTCCGCAAGGGTATGAATACGCCGGGTGATTTCATTTTTGTTGACCTCTGCCATGGGATTGGTCACCAGGCTGTCGATCTCCTGCCTGGGAAGACCATAGACCTTGCCCAGTTCGCGGTAGATGGAGCTCCCCCTGAATGTGGAGGTGGCTCCCAGCAGGGCGGTGTGCTTATGTCCATAGCGCTTGAAAATATAATCCTGAACCTCTCCCCGCTCATCCCACGAATAGTCAATGTCGAAGTCCGGAGGACTCGTACGCCGGGGATTGATGAAACGCTCAAAATACAGATCCAGGTCAATGGGATCCACATCGGTGATCTTCAGGCAATAAGCCACCACACTGTTGGCGCCGCTTCCACGGCCTACGTGATAAAATCCCCTGGACATCGAATAGCGGATGATATCCCACGTGATGAGAAAATAAGCTGAAAAACCCAGCCTGTCGATGATATCAAGCTCATGCCTTACCCTCCCGGCCGCCACTTTGTCCTGCAAGCCATAACGATATTTCAATCCGTCGCAGGCAAGCTTCTCCAGAAGGATCTTGTCGTCGTACCGGCTACCGGTGAAGGTTTGTTTATTTTTAATGCGTTGATAATCAAACTCTATCGAGCAATCTTCCAGAAGCTTTTCCGTGTTCTGAATGATACGGGGATAATTTTCATAAAAGGTTAACAGGGAATCAACCGGTAACATCATCTCATTCTGCTGGGCATACTGTTCGGGAGCTAATTTGGAAATCAGTGTATTATGGTCAATTGCGCGGAGGTTCTTATGCAGGATATACCCGATGTTGTCTTTAAAGGTCACCGGGTGCATCATCACCAGCCCCGACTGATCGTGGCTGAATTCAGAGGTAAACAGTTTTCCTGTTTCTCCCGGCCTGACCCCGATGAATTCATTTTCCCTGAGCTGTTCTTTTCGCCTGGAGCCGTAGGGATAGATCACGAATACGTTTTCCAGGGTTCCGGGATCAGCCGTGTATTCTGTCTGGTTCAGGTTGCAGGATGTGATCATCTCATTCAGTTCCCTGAATCCCGCATTGTTCCTGGCCAGCCCGGTATAGAGCAGACGATCCCCGTTCCTGAACTCAACGCCTGCAACGGGTTTGATCCCATTTTCACTGCACATCCTCACAAAACCGATCATTCCCATTGTAGTGTTGATGTCCGTCAGGGCCATTGCTCCGATACCCAGGCTGGCTGCCTGGGCGATCAGTTCCTCCAGCGGCAAGGTGCCGTAGCGGAGGGAGTAGTAGGAGTGGCAGAAGAGATACATGTTATATAAAATCCCAAATTACAAGCACCAAATTACAAACAAAGGTCTTCAGGTCTAAAGGTCTTCGGGTCTTCGGGTCTTCGGGTCTCTCGACTTGAGACCCTGTAGACCTGAGAACCTGTAGACCTGAGACCCTGCAGACCTGAGACCCTGCAGACCTGAGACCCTGCAGACCCTACAGACAAACCGCCCGTCGAACCGCTTTCCGGCCAAACCGGTTCCGGATCCGGTCCATCGCCATATAAAGACTGGTCATCTCGGGGGTGTCCTCAAAAAGATTCAATTGCTGCACACCGGGGACCAGATGGCTGAACCTGACACCGATCAGGCGTACCAGCATCCGGCGCTGGTAAATCTTTTTAAACAGATCGAGGGCAACCCGGATAAGCTCATGGTCGAACGATGTATAGGCAATGTGCTGCTGCTGCGTATGGGTGTCGAAGTTGGCATAACGAATCTTGACGGTAACACAGGAAGTCAGTTTTTGCTGGCTTCGCATTTGGTAAGCGATCTTTTCAACCATCCCCGTCAGTATTTCGCTCAGGCGGACCACATCAATGGTATCCTGCTCAAATGTATGCTCCGTGCTGATTGATTTACGTTCAGAATAAGGAATCACCGGAGTGGGATCAACACCGTTGGCCTTTTTCCAGATGATGATCCCATTCTTTCCCATAACCTTTTCCATCATTTCGACGGGGATCTCTGCAAGGGTCCCGATGGTAATGATCCCCATCGAACGAAGCAACTGGTACGTTTTATCGCCGATCATTGGTATTTTCCGTATGGATAAAGGAAAAATGAAGGGTTGTACCACTTCCGTGGGAACATACCTTTCCCCGTTAGGCTTGGCTTCCCCGGCGGCAATCTTGGAAACGGTCTTATTGACAGATAAGCCCGATGATATTGGCAACCCGGTATGTTTGATGATCTTCTGGCGCAATTCCTGCGACCATTTCAGGCATCCAAAAAACCGGTCCATTCCGGTGACGTCGATATAATGCTCATCAATGGATGCTTTTTCAAATAAAGGGGCCTCATCGGCTATGATGTCGGTCACCAGGTGGGAGTATTTGCTGTAAAGCTCCATGTCGCCACGGATATAAATGGCTTGGCTGCAAAGTGTCCGGGCCAGTTTCATGGGCATGGCTGAGCTGATGCCAAACCTGCGGGCTTCATAACTGCAGCTGGCCACCACCGCCCGGTCGGAACTGCCGCCAATGATCACCGGTTTACCGATCAGCGACGGATTGACCAGCCGTTCAACCGAAACAAAAAAAGTATCCAGATCCATATGAACGATCTGCCGATTCAACGTTTCCATAAAAATTTTCAAAAAATGTCAGACTGATGATTTATTGAATTATTTTTGATTAAAATTTAATCAATTTTTACGACGATAAATTAATCATTATTCAGGAAAAAAGCAAAAAAAAATTTTAATACAAGCTACAAGCCGCAAGCTTGAAACTTGCAGCTTGTAGCTTAAAGCCATAAAATGCAGAATATGTACTTCCCCGCCAACATCCGCCTCCTCCGCAAGCGCCGGGGCCGCACGCAGGACGATGTGGCCTTTGCGATGAACCTGAAACGCTCCACCCTGAGCGGCTACGAGAACCAGGTTGCTGAACCCGGAATTGAAGAACTCATCGCCTTTTCCAGATATTTCAATGTGGCGATCGATACCCTGATCCGGGTCGATCTTTCCAAACTATCCGAAAGCCAGCTGTCACAGCTCGAAAAAGGATACGATGTGTTCATCACGGGCAGTAAGTTAAGGGTACTGGCCACCACGGTCAGCCAGGATAATGAGGAAAACATCGAACTGGTCAGTGAAAAAGCCCGGGCCGGGTACACCAGTGGCTACGCCGATCCCGAATACATCAGCGTCCTTCCCACGTTCCGGTTGCCATTCCTCTCCCGGGAACGAAAATACCGTGCTTTTCAGGTAAGCGGCGATTCCATGCATCCGATCCCCGAAAAATCCTGGGTGATCGGCGAATTCGTTCAAAACTGGAACCTCATCCAGAACCGTCAGGCTTACATCCTCCTGACCCTGGAAGAAGGTGTGGTGTTCAAAGTGATTGAAAATAAAATAAAAACGGACGGTAAGCTGGTGCTGCATTCCCTGAATCCTTTTTATAAGCCTTACGACCTGTCGATCAACCAGCTCCGGGAAGTATGGAAGTTTGTGACCTTTATCAGCTCCGAACTGCCCGAACCCAACCTGGAGAAAGAAGAACTCGCAGAATCGATCCGGATCCTCAAGAATGAAGTGAAGGCCATACAGACAAAATTGAACCTCTAACCTATTCTGTCCTGCCTATGTATGCGATCGTTGACGTGGAGACCACGGGTCTGAACCCCAGAACGGAAAAGATCACCGAGATTGCGGTCTTTTTGCATGACGGGAGAAAAGTCACACACGAGTACACCACCCTGATCAATCCGGAGAAAAAGATCCCCTACCGCATCACTCAGATGACCGGCATCACCAACAAGATGGTGGAGGATGCACCCCGATTCTGTGATGTGGCCCGCGCCATTCTGGAACTGACAGAGGGAAGAGCGCTGGTGGGGCATCACGTAGCCTTTGATTATTCATTCCTGCGGCAGGAGTATGGCAACCTCGGCTACGACTTTCGCAGGGAGAAACTTTGTACGGTCAGGATGAGCCGGAAGCTGATCCCGCACCTCCGGTCGTATGGCCTGGGGAACCTCTGCAAGGAACTCGGCATCGTCAATCCGTACCGTCACCGCGCAGCCGGCGACGCCACGGCAACGGCAAGGCTGTTCGAACTACTGGTCTCCATTGAGCCTGCCATTACGTTCATTTCCCTCCGCGGATTGAATTCGAACCTCAAAAAAGAAACGATCGATAAGCTGCCCGAACATCCGGGAGTCTATTATTTCTACAACGAAACTGGGGAAATCATCTATATCGGCAAAAGCAAGAACATCTCCGAACGGGTGCGTTCCCACCTGAGCGACAGCCTCAGCAAAAAAGAACAGGAACTGAAATACCGCGTTGCCGACATCGGCTACGAGCTCACGGGCAATGAACTGATCGCCCTGCTGCTGGAATCGGCTGAGATCAAGAAATACCAGCCGGTCTACAACTCTGCCCAGAAAAGGACGATCCTCAATTACGGACTTTTTCAGTATACGGATGCGGATGGATATATCCGTCTGAAGATTGAACACGACACCAACGGCAACCTCCCCGTCCTGACCTTCCATAACCTGGTAACCGCCAGGGAATTTTTATTCCAGCTGGTTGACAAGCACGAGCTTTGCCAGAAGTTGTGCGGCCTGTATAAAACCCGGCAAGCCTGTTTTTCCTATCACGTCCATAAATGCCGGGGAGCCTGTATCCAAAAGGAAGAGCCTGTAACCTACAATCAGCGGGTGGAACAGGCCATCAGGCCTTATCTATTTGAAAATGAAAGCTTTTTGATCATTGAAAGTGGCCGGGACCATGGCGAAAAAGCACTGGTGATGGTCGAGAACGGAAAATATCTCGGTTATGGCTACATCCACGAGGCTGTGGCCACCAGTGATGTGGATTTTCTTCGGTCCTGCATCATCCCGTTCGAAGATAACCGAGAGGTACGGCAGATCATTCGCGGGTACCTGAGCAGGAATCGGGTAGAGAGGATCGTACCGATTCAATGAAACGCCCCAATCCCCGTAATCTCTTCTCCTGTGATCAGCAGATGGATGTCGTGTGTGCCTTCATAGGTGATGACCGATTCAAGGTTCATCATATGCCGCATGATGGGAAAATCGCCCGTTATACCCATGGCACCCAGGATCTGGCGCGATTCTCGGGCTATCTGGTGGGCCATCAGCACATTATTGCGTTTTGCCATGGAGATCTGGGCGGGTGTGGCGCGGTCGTCGTTGCGCAGAACTCCGAGGCGCCAGGTCAGAAGCTGCGCTTTCGTGATCTCGGTGAGCATTTCGGCCAGTTTCCTCTGGGTGAGCTGGAAGGCGGCAATGGGTTTGTTGAACTGCCTGCGCTCCAGGGCGTAACGGACCGCCGTGGCATAACAGTCCATGGCTGCACCAATGGCGCCCCAGGCAATCCCGTACCGTGCCGAATTCAGGCACATCAGGGGGCCTTTCAGCCCGGTGACGTCAGGGAAAATATTTTCTTTGGGAATCCTGGCATCGTTAAATACCAGCTCACCGGTTACTGATGCTCTCAGTGACCACTTGTTGTGGGTTTCCGGTGTTGTAAAACCCTCTGTCCCTCTTTCAACGATCAAACCCCGTATCTGCCCGGCCTCATCCTTTGCCCAGACGACAGCGATGTCACAGATGGAAGCATTGGTGATCCACATCTTGGCACCGTTGAGCAGAAAATGATCCTCTGTCTCTTCAATCCGGGTGACCATGCTGCCCGGGTCTGATCCGTAGTCGGGTTCGGTAAGCCCGAAGGCGCCAATAAGCTCACCGGTGGCCAGTCCGGGCAGGTATTTCCGCCGCTGCTCCTCACTGCCAAACCGGAAAATCGGATACATGACCAGGGAGGATTGGACCGAAGCGGCGGAACGAATACCCGAGTCGCCTCTTTCCAGTTCGGTCATGATCACGCCGTAAGCTACCTGGTCAAGTCCCGCTCCACCATACTCGCGTGGAATGAAAGGGCCAAAAACACCCAGTTCGCCCATTTCCCTGATCAGGTGGACAGGGAAACTGTGTTGCTGGCACGCATCTTCAATGACGGGCCTGACGGCCCTGTTGACCCAGTCGCGTATGGCGCTGCGAATGATCAGGTGCTCGTCGGTGAACAGTTCGTCCACCAGGTAATGATCGGGGGAAAGATGAGAAGAAACCTGCATGGTGTATGATCAGATCGTAAATAAAAGCTAACAGAAAGATTGCCCTTGCAAAGCTAATATTATTTACTTTTAGGCCATGATTTTCGGGTCGCGACGCAGGAAAGAAAAAAAAGGGGTCTGGCTCCCGCCAGCGGTGGGATATGATCTCAGCCTGTTCCTGAAGCTTCTTCGCACGTACCGGGTCCAGCCGCGGTATTACCTGCGGGTTTTTGTTACGCTGCTGATCAACCTCATCAATAAACCGTTCCGGTGGTATGAACGTAAATGGATCAATCCGAAGATGGAAAGACGGGCAATCGGGGAGGATCCGATTTTCATTCTTGGCCACTGGCGCAGCGGCACCACCCATTTGCACAACCTCCTGAACCAGGATCCCCGGATGGGAGCCGTGACGACCTACCAGACCGTTTTCCCGGATACCCTTTTCGTTCGGTCGGGATACTTCCTTTTTAAGAATTTCATGCGGCTTCTGATCGCACCCAGAAGATTGGGAGATAATGTTAAGATGAATGCGGATTTCCCGCAGGAAGAAGAATTTGCCATCGGAAGCCGCCACCCCATCTGTTATTACTATTTCTGGATCTTTCCGGAAAATACAATGGATTTCTATCATCAATGTATTGAATTTCAAGATGTTGATGAAAAATCCTACCGACGATGGCAGAACGATTACCGGCTGATCATAAAAAAAGCGATACGGTATAAGGGGGCGACCCGGTTTTTATCTAAAAATCCAACCAATACCGGGCGGATCGGTGCTCTGCTGGAGCTGTTCCCGAATGCCAAATTCATCCACATCTACCGCAATCCTGTCACCGTGTTCCTGTCGACCCGGCATTTTTATCATAAAATGATGCCAGCACTTCAGTTGCACTCCGTCACGGAACAGCACCTGGAGGAGATCATCTTCTCGGTTTATGATCAGTTGATGCATAAATACCTTGAGGACCGGAAACTAATCCCCCCGGAGAACCTGTTGGAATTTCCTTTTGAAGAACTGGAAAAGAATCCAACGGGCATCCTTCAGATGATCTATTCAAACTTCAAAATACCTGATTATGAATCTGTTGAAGAGACCTTTACCCGTTATGCCCGGCAAGCCAAGGGATACAGAAAAAATGTCCATCATATTTCCCGGGAGCAGCTCAACAAGATTCTTGATCAATGGGATTTCGCCTTGAAAGAATGGGGATACCAGGTACCCGAGGATGACCTGATCATCGGCGAAGAATAGATCACCGCAACCTGTAGATCCTCAGCCAGTCCACTTCCAGGAACGTATCGTTGTAGGGATCATCGTGGACCCCGTTCTGGAGGATCACGGTCAGTTTGTGCAGATACTGGTTTACGCTCCGGAGTTTACGGAACAGGAATCCGTCGAAGTAGAATTCCATCTGATCGTCCATTATTTTTAGCCCGTACGTATGAAAATCATCCTTCAGGGGAATGGTCATCCGGTGTTTCTGGAGCGCCTGGCGGTGACGGTCGCGCTGGTTGAAATGAAAATTGCTGGTGAACTGCCCGGTTGAGTCGTTCCAGTACTCAAAGACATCGATTTCCGGGGGCCACTGTTCATAGCCCGTAAGCCAGAAGGCCGGCCACTCCCGGTTGCCGTCGGGCATTTTCGCACGGCATTCGACCATGAAATCGGTGGTGAGGCCATTACTTTTGCTTACCCAGGGGTAAAGGTCGATCAGCCCGATGGAATAATCGATCCGTACGGAATCGCCGTACTTCTCCCGGTAGAAGTATTTGGGCTGATATCGTGTCCAGAGCCGGACACTGCTGTCGGTGAAGGTGATGTTATCCGGGGAATAGTATCCCGATGCTGGCGTTTCGGGATTGAACATCGGGCCCGACCAGTACATGGATTTTTTCCAGTACGGGGAGATCGTGCGCTGGTTAAATTCGTCAGAGAAAAGGACCGGTGAAGTGCTTTTGAGTGTGATACGGCCGGAGGAGGCAAACTGCTCCGGATTCTTCTTCATGTTGTAATGCAAGGTATTACAGGATGCAAGTGCAAGTGCGATCAGGATCCAAAAAAATTTTTTCATAGTTGGGGTGATATGGTGAACCGGTGTAAAAGTAACGAGAAATTCCGAAAAATAAAAAAAGAGGATAACGGGCATTTCATATAACGGGAAAATCCTTATTCACTCCTATGACTAAATAAGTTAAAAAACTTTAATCCGGACAAAGTATTGACTTTGCTTTAATAATGTTGTACTTTTAATGCGTTTACATAATGCATACCTTAATTAAGATCATCATGAAAAAACTGAGATCAGTGATCATTGCCATTCTTGGTTTAATGATCTGTTTAACGGGTGTTCCTGTAAAGTCGCAGGCACCGCAATCCTTCAAGTATCAGGCGGTTGTGAGGGACAGGGCGGGACAGGTCCTGCCCAGCCAGGACATCAACCTGCAGATCAGCATTCTGCAATCCAACACGGAAGGACCGGAGGCATACCGTGAAATGCATTCCGTTACAACCAGCGAACTGGGTATGGTCAATATTGAAGTGGGCAAAGGCAAAAGCCTGGCAGGCAGTTTTACCGCAATTGACTGGAGTGCGGGCAATCATTATCTTCGCATTGAGATGGATCCCGCAGGGGGAACCAACTTTGAGCTGATGGGCTTTTCCCAGTTATTATCCGTCCCGTATGCCTTGTATGCCGATAGGGCAGGCAGCGGGGAGCGTGGAAACGACTTTGACTGGCAGATACTTGGCCCCGACGTGGTCACCGGCCACGGGGGAGACTATCCCGGCGGGTATGTGGGCGTTGGGAACAATGCGCCCCAGACATTGCTGTATGTTGCGAAAAACATGGGCGAGCCCACAATCACCATCCGGAACCTGGGAGGTGGCGGCGGAGCAACCTATTCCATGATTGATGACCTGAGCGGGGCGAACTGGAAATTCAAGGCAACCACTTACGGAGGCTTTAAGATCCGTGACCAGGCCTGGGGACTGGATGTGCTCACCATGGAACCCAACAGCGCTGCCAATGCACTGTATATTAACAATCTGGGACACGTGGGGCTGGGCACAACAACACCCATCGAAAAACTCTCCATTGAAAATGGTGATATGTATATGCGTGATTCTTATCCTTTTATTTTCCTGAATAACATAAGTAGAGGAGGTCATACCGGCATCACCTTTAGACAAAATGACGATTATAGAGCCTGGCTCTATTTTGATGATTATGACGGTCTCCTCAGGTTGAATGCCGAGGCTGGAGGTGGATGGAGGAATGATCTGGTGATAACCAGTGCTGGTAAAATCGGAATTGGTACCCCTTCTCCGGAAGGGACTTTTCATGTTTCGGAAAGCGTCTCGGACTATACGGCAATCTTTGGCAGTGATATCGCTACCTTTACTTACGGCACCGATGTAAATATCGGTGATGACAACGCAAGAGCACTCCTGTACATTGGACAGAGTTATGATTACAAAGGTTTTAATATCTGGGCCTATAATGCTACCCCCTCAAACGCCTTTTACCATATCGGAACCTTCCAGGGTGCTAATCCGCTGGTATTTCAGGCTGAAGGAGCAATCGGCGGAAAAGTCGGGATCGGGACCACGGCACCTCAGGCATTATTCCACGTTGCCCAGCAATCGTCCAGCTATACGGCTGCATTCGGGACGCCCGTCAGCACGTGGACTTCCAGTACAAATGTGACCATCGGTGATGATAACGCCACTACAGCCTTTTATATTGGTCAGAGCGATGACAATAAAGGATTTTGCAACTGGCACTATAATTCCACGCCGGCCGGTGCTTTCTACAGTGTCGGCACCTATGCCGGCTTGAATCCCCTGATCCTGCAGAATGCGGGTGGAAATGTCGGGATTGGGACACAATCGCCTGCTTCTCGTTTGCATGTTAAATTTGCTTCTACTGATGATATATACCTTGGCTATGATACGGAGTATCCTGCTTATATTTATCATAATGAAACAGAAAGTGACGGTGACGGTCAGGCAGCCATTTATACGTACAGAACCCGTGATTCCAGAAATGATGGAACAGGATATGAAAATTATAGTATCAACTCAGCAATGAAAGGCTATTCCTTTTATGGAGATAAATACTCCTTTGGGACCGGTGGTTTTAATTGGAACGATTTTACCCGTTGTGGCGGTGTCATTGGAGCAGAATACTTTGGCTATTATTGGGGAGCACTGGGATATAAGACCAGCGGAAGCAGCACTTACGGTGGTTATTTC